>JAGBIB010000176.1 GCA_017935195.1 Clostridia bacterium | reverse complement strand
TTCCTCTTTCTGCTATAATAAAAAGAGATAATTTTGATCGTATGCGTATGTTTTGCGTGCAAAGAGAAAGGAACGCCTCAGGGCGAGAAACGATTATGGCAATGACGAGACGGGAAGCAAGAGAGCTGGCATTCACCCTTCTTTTTGAAATGACCTTCGACATGGAAAAGGAGCCGATGCTCCTCTATCTGCAGGAGCTGGAGGCTCGTGGGTTTGAGGACAACGACTACGTGAAGAGTGTGGTGGTGGGAAGCCACGAAAAAAGAGAGGAGATCGATGCGCTGATCGAAAAGTACAGCAACGGCTGGAAGGTCAGACGGATCTCCCGCATATCCCTTGCCATTATGCGGTTGTGCATCTACGAGATGCTGTATATGCCCGACATCCCCTACAACGTATCCATCAACGAAGCGGTGGAGCTTTGCAAGGCCTATAACGATGAAAAAGCACCCGCCTTTGTCAACGGCATTTTGAACACCGTTGCCGATAAGGAGGGCTTAAAGAACTGATGTCTTTTCTCGGAATCGATACCAGCAACTACACCACCTCTCTTTCCCTTGTCAGAGAGGGCAGGGTGGTTTGCAATTTGAAGAAAAGCGTATACGTTGCAGAGCATCAACGGGGCGTGCGCCAGAGCGACGCCCTTTTTTGCCACGTGAAAAATCTGCCCATCCTGATGGAGGAACTGGGGCAGATCGACGATCTGGAGGCAATCGGCTATTCTTCAAGACCCAGAGACGTGGAGGGCTCCTATATGCCTTGCTTTTTAGCAGGGGAGCTGGTTGCTCGCTCCCTTTCGGCAAACAGAGGCGTGCCCGTTTACCCCTTCTCCCATCAGGCGGGGCATATCCGTGCCGCCCTTTATTCGGCAAACGCCATGCATCTTTGCGGTGGTGAGTTTCTTGCTTTCCATGTGTCGGGGGGCACCACCGAGCTTTTATATTGCAAGGGAGAGCAGATCACCCTTATCGGCGGTACAGAAGATCTGACAGCAGGTCAGGCAATTGACCGTATCGGTGTGAAAATGGGGCTTGCCTTCCCTTGCGGTGCCGCTCTCGAGGAGCTTGCAAAGGGTGTGACACCCCAAAAGGCAAGGGTGTGCGTAAAGGATCTTTCCTGCAATCTTTCGGGTCTTGAAAACAAGGCGGAGAAGATGGCGATGGAAGGCAAGAGCAGAGAGAAAATTGCCGCATTCACCCTTGAATTTGTTAGAAAGACCCTTGAAAAGCTCACCGAAAACGCCTTTTTGCGTTACGGTAAACTTCCCGTTTTATATGCGGGCGGAGTGATGAGCTGCTCCATCATCAAAAAAGACTTTGAAGAGCGCTTCGGCGGATATTTTGCAAAGCCCTCCTTTTCAGCGGACAACGCTTGCGGCACGGCACTCCTTTGTATGGAAGCCCACGGCAAGAGAAGGGAGAAAGCAAAGTGAACGGGTATACGGGCGAACGGATCTTAACGGTATCCCAGTTTAACGCCGTTTCCAAGATGGTTCTGGAAAACGAGCCTCTTTTAAAGGGCGTGACCTTAACGGGTGAGCTTTCGGGAGTAAAAAGATACCCCTCGGGGCATATTTATTTTGCCTTGAAGGATGAAAATGCCTCCCTTTCTTGCGTGATGTTCTCGTCAAGTGCCGCCACCCTGCGCTTTGCTCCTGCCGATGGAATGCAGGTCAAGCTAAAGGGCGGAGCCACCGTCTATGAGCGGGACGGACGTTATCAGTTTATCGCACGGTCGATGGAAAGTGACGGTGCGGGGGGACTGTATGCCGCCTATGAAAAACTAAAAAACAAGCTGGAAAAGCAGGGTCTTTTCGATGAAAGAAGAAAGAAGGCCATACCCGCCTTTCCCCATCGCATCGGGGTGATCACCTCTCCCTCGGGTGCGGCATTTCACGATATTTTAAATGTGACGGCAAGACGCTTTCCTTTAGCCGACATCCTGCTTTATCCCGCCTCGGTTCAAGGCGGTGAAGCGCCCGGGGAGTTAAGAGCAGGGGTGCGCTATTTTCATATGATGAGAAACGTGGATGTGATCATCATCGGCAGAGGGGGCGGATCCATGGAGGATCTGTGGGCATTTAATGACGAGGCGCTGGCAAGAGATCTCTTTCTTTGCCCCATACCCATCATTTCGGCGGTGGGTCACGAGACCGACTTCACCATCTGCGATTTCGTGGCAGACAAGCGTGCCCCCACCCCTTCGGCGGCGGCAGAGCTGGCCGTGCCTGATCTTGGAGCGCTTAAACGATCGCTTTCCGATCTGGGCAGAAGAATGGATAACGGACTTTTGGCGGAGCTTTCAAAAAAGGAAGGGGTGCTTGCACGTCTTGGGCAGAGCCGTGCCTTAACCGACCGCAAAACGGCCATCAACGCCAAGACGCAGACCCTTGTTGACCTTTCTCACCGTTTTGAAAGAGGGGCGGAGGGACTGCTTTCAAAAAAGAGTCATCTGCTTGAAAAAACGGCAGGCTCGATGGCTGCCTTAAATCCCATGTCTATTTTGGCAAGAGGCTACTCGGCAGTCTTTGACGAGCAGAGCCATGTGGTGCGCTCCGCTTGTCAGCTCGCTTCGGGACAGAGCGTCAGCTTGCGCTTCCACGATGGCAGTGCAGAGGCAAAGATCATCCACATTACAAGGAAAGAGGAAGAACAGTGATGGAAGATAAAAAAATGATAGAGCAGTTGTCTTTTGAAGAGGCAATGGCAAGACTTGAAGAGATCGTTTCTGCCCTTGAAAAGGGGGAGGCGACTCTGGACGAGATGCTGACCCTTTACGAGGAGGGCAGTGCGTTGATGCGCCGTGCGGGGCGACTGCTGGAGCAGGCAAAGCGCAAGGTGGAGATGGTTAAGGGAAACGATACGGTTCCCTTTGATGGAGGAGCGCAGGATTGAAGAATACCCGATTCGGAGTAAAAAAAGCAAGATCGTTCCTCGCTTTTGTGGGGATCCTTGCGGTATTGATCGTCTCCTTGACCTTGGTATCCTCTCATGGCGAAGAGAAGCAGGCAAGGGATCTGACTTCGTCGGTGAGGATCGGTGCATCGGGCTTTAAGGATTCTGCACGGATGATCGACCAAAAGGCCGAGAAAGGGGCCTCCTGCACCGAAGAGGGTGGAAAGATCAATATTACGGCTGAGGAAGACATCGGTGGACTTTATATTCGATTCAATACGATCTCGGACGATTTCACCGTGAAAACGGTGTTAAAGAGTGTGACCTGCGGAAAAGAGCGGTATTTGCATCAGTGGATCGACGTGGAAAGGCTTATTGGAAAAACTTCGGCCTTAAGCCTTTGCTTCCACGGCATGACAGACATTGCCGAGATCACCGTGTTTTCCTCAGGGGAACGTCCGTCTTCGGTACAGATCTGGCAGCCGACCTTAGAGCAGGCAGACCTTTTACTCTTTTCTGCCCATTCTGATGACGATCAGCTCTTTTTTGCGGGAGTGATCCCCAAATACTGTGCCGCGGGGTATGATGTGCAGGTGGCTTTTTTGACCATGCACCCCGAAAATCCCTGCCGCAGACACGAGTTGCTGGACGGACTTTGGGCGGCGGGCTGTAAAAACTACCCCGTGCTTGGCAATTTTGCCGATTTCCGCAAGGATCATTTAGAGGATACCGTTACCGAATATGAAGCAAGAGGGGTATCCCTTGAAGCCCTGCAGGGATTCATTGTGGAGACTACCCGTAAGACAAGACCCTTGGTGGTGGTCTCCCACGATCCCGAGGGTGAATACGGTCACGGAATGCACAGACTCCTTTCAAAGCTGGTCAGAGATCAGATCCCCTTGACGGGCGATCCCGAAAAATATCCCGAGTCAGCTCATGATCACGGTACGTGGCAGGTGCAAAAGACCTATCTGCATCTGTATGGCAAAAACAAGATCGTGCTGGATATTGATTCGCCGCTCCCTTATTTTGGAGGAAAGACCGCATTTCAAATTTCAAAGGAAGCCTTTTTGCATTGCCACACCTCCCAGCACGGTGGCTGGTATTTTGAGTGGCAGCAGGGTACTGCCCAAAAGCCCGTCACCTCCTCAAAGCAATTAAAGGAGTATAATCCCGCTTTTTACGGACTGTATGACAGTGCGGTGGGTGCGGATGAGGAGCAAAACGACTTCTTCGAGCATCTGCTTTCTTATCGTCAGCAGGAAGAAAAACGAAAGATGGATCAGGCTGCCGTGCTTGCCGAAAGGGATGCGCAGGAAAAAAGAACGGCGGAAGAATTGAAAAAGACCAAGGGCGAGCTGGCATTGAAATCCGAGGAGGCAGAAGAGCTTGAGAGACGGATTGCCGAACTGACCGAGGAGACAGACCGCCTTATGGATGACCAACTGCGAAGGGAAGATCTGGAGGAGGAACAGAGGAGAAGGATTGTGCTGTTTGCAGGCGCAACCACCTTTTTTGCAACGCTTTCAGCCGCACTTTTGGCACTTTTGGCCGTGTCGAAAAGGAAAAAGTAAGGGACTGCCTTTTGACCTCTTGACAAAAGGGGAAAAAAAGTGTATATTGTGTTTAACCGAGTTGTGCATTCGCGTAGTATTGTGCCGAAAGGTATTACTATGAGGAAAGTCCGGGCTTCGCAGGGCAGGATAACGGATAACGTCCGCCGAAGGCGACTTCAGGGAAAGTGCAACAGAAATAAACCGCCTGCATTGCAGGTAAGGATGGAAAGGCGAGGTAAGAGCTCACCGGCGCGTCGGTAACGCCGCGCAAATGTAAACCCTATCCGAAGCAACACCGTATGCGGATGCCGCAAGGCAGGTTTGCCCGACCCATATCCGCGGGTGGCACATGGTACCCAACCCATGGAGCGTTACGGTAACGTAACGTCAAAGATAGATGAATGCAGCCCCGCAAGGGGAACAGAACCCGGCTTACAGACTCGGTTGTTTTTTAAAATGCGAAGGCGTTGCGCTCGGCGCAGCGCCTTCTTCACTTCAAAAAGGAGAATGCGATGGAAGAGATCCTTTCTTTTAAAGACAAACTGCTCCTTGCCCCCATGGCAGGTGCCACAGACTATGCCTTTCGCAAGCTGTGCATCAAATGGGGGGCAGACTACACCGTCAGCGAGATGGTGTCTGCCAAGGCGCTCTGCTATAAAGATGCTAAAACAGCGGTGCTTGCCCGCATCAGAAGAGAAGAGCATCCCATAGCCATCCAGATCTTCGGCTCCGACCCGGAAACTATGGCAAGGGCGGCAAAAATGCTGGCAACGGGCGACTATAAAGGGTGTGTCAGCGAGATCACACCGGTCGCCATCGACATCAACATGGGGTGTCCGGTACATAAGATCGTGTCAAACGGTGAGGGAAGTGCGCTGATGAAGGACCCTATCAGAGCATATGAGATCATGTGTGCGGTGAAGGAGGGCTCGCCCATTCCCGTCACCGTCAAGATCCGTGCGGGCTTTGATAAAAACCACATCTGCGCCCCCCAATATGCTGAGATGGCAGAACGGGCAGGGCTTGCGGCGGTCTGTATCCACGGTAGGACCAGGGAGCAGATGTATACACCGCCCGTGGATCTGGACGTGATCAAGGATACCGTTGCGGCAGTCAGCATTCCCGTGATCGGAAACGGTGAAATCATGTCGGTAGACGATGCGCTGAAAATGAAGGACTACACCGGTTGCTCCTCGCTGATGATCGCAAGAGGGGCGCTGGGGAATCCCTTCCTCTTTGCACAGATCAAGGATGCCCTTGAAGGAAAAGAAATCAGAGAGATCGGCTATGGCGAGCGCATCAGGACGGCAATGAGCCATCTTGATCTGCTCATTGCGGATAAGGGGCAGAGAACGGGGCTTTTGGAGGCACGCAAGCATATCGCTTGGTACATCAAAGGGATGCCCGGTGCACCTGCCATCAGAGACAGAGTCAACCGCATAGAGGATTATGAGTCCATGCGTGCGATCTTGCAGGAACAGCTCGATCGTTCATAAATTGTTTACAACTACACTCCCGCTTCTCTTGACAGAAGAGTGAAAAAATTGTATAATTGAAGAAGACGGAAATGCCGTATATCCCAAAGAAAGGAAGGTCTTTTGAACAAAGACCGGGTTCAAACCATGAAAAAATTATTGGCGGTCATTTTGGCGGTGCTGATGCTTTGTCCCGTATTGGCAGCTTGTGCCAAGAAAACGACAACCGAGCCCACACCCGACCAATCCCCCGAAGAAACCGTCTCGTCCTCTCAGAATTCTTCCAAAGAATCTGTCTACGTGGACGAGTATGTGGATGACGATGACAAATCGGATATCCCCGTGGTCAAGGAGCATGAGATGCTGCCCGAGGACAAGATCCCCGAAAGCTTTTCGCTCATCGGCACCACCCATCTGCCTCCTATCGATAATCAGGGGGCACTTGGCACCTGCGCTTCTCAGGCAATCACCTATACGCAGATGACCAATGCCGTTTCCAGATACCTTCACTCGAAGGACAAAAACATCAAATGGAATCCTTCCTCGGGAGACACCTCCACCATCTTTGCTCCCAAGTTTACATACAATTTCTCGGGTGCAGGTACGGCATGGGTGTATGATATCATCATGGATCACGGTGCGGCACTTTTGAAGGATTGTTATTTCTACACCACCGATTCAGGCTACAAGATGGGTGATACCAAGTATAACAGACAGCCCCAGACCATCGGCTGGCAGGTCACCGAGGGTGAATTGGAGGATGCACTGAATTACCGCATCACAAACTATGAGCAGATCTGGACCAACACCATCAACAACAACCTGACCTATTCCGAGGACGGCGATGCCTTGATGTATAAGATCAAGGATGCGCTGGTGCAGGGCAACGTGGTGGTCACCGGTGGCTTCTCCTATAGCTGGGAATACCAGTATTTTACTCCTGCAGAGGTAAAGGGAACCTCCGCAAAGCCCGGTGAGCAGGTTTGCACCCATGCGGTGGGCAAGAGCGGCGGACATCAGGTGTCCATCGTGGGATACGACGACAACGTGATTTGTAACGTCAACGGCATCACCATGAAAGGTGCCTTCCTCATCGCCAATTCCTGGGGTGATACTTGGGCAAATGACGGCTATTTCTGGATGATGTACGATGCCGTCAACGACATTTCCGAATATGAAGAAATGAATGCCATCGAGGGCAGAAATCTGGCGCTTGACCAGTTCTGCTTCATCTACTGGGATAGGGATATTGAGATCTCCAAGCCCGATGCCTACATTACCGCAGAGGTGACCGTGGCAAACAGAGAAGGCTTCTATCTGGAGCTGACCCGTACCGATGCCACCGATACCGTGCTGAATCACGTTCCCGCACTCTTTGATTTCGGTGCCAATTTCAAGGGCTATCACAGTGCAACACCTCCCTATCTGGATCAGACAGAGCATTACGTGACCTTCTCGGGTCAGGTGGATGCACCTGCTGAAAAGGGTTATTTCACTTTGGGTTATCAGTCGCTGATGAATGGCGATGTGTCCTTTGAGGATTATTTGTGGGGTGTGAACGTGGTATCCACCACCGCAAACGTGACCATCCATAAGCTGACTCTTTATAACGGTGAGGGCGAGAAGCAGGCGGAGCTGATTCCCGAGGAATCCATGGCCAAGGTCAAGGCGGGCAATAACAGCCGTTTTGTTTTCGATCTGGGCAAGGAAGCCAAGACCAGCCATGAGATCGGCTCTTACAGACTGAAGAACATGAGTACCGACCTTTATTGCGGCGGTTACAAGCTGCTTATCGAGCCCGATACCTCTATCGGTGCGGCACACGTATTCGAGGTCGATTTTGATCTGGTGAATCGCTATCATGTGATCAACATGAGCATCGGAGAGGAAAAATACGTTCTGGATATCAAGGGAACGACCGTGGCTGACGGTGTTACCGTGAAATTCAATGCACCCAGCGTGAAGCGTACCACTCAGACGTGGAAGGTGGTCAAGCTGGAGGACGGCACATACAACATTCGTCTTGCATCGGATACCCGCTATGCGGTGGGCATGAAGGACGGCAAGGTGGTTTTGGTGTCGGGTAAGGATATCCGAGACTACGGTGCATGGGTCTTTGAGAAGGCGGGCAGTGAGCTGATGACCATGACCGCACGCAAGAATGAGGCGGGCAAGGTGATGATCGAGGGCAAGATCCCCGCGGAAATTGAAGAAAACAGCTTGAAGCTGGATGTTGCAAAGGCAGACGGCACCTTCGTTACCTCATATAACGTAAAGGGTGAGGGCGATATCCGCTCCTTCTCCTTTGAGGCAACCGGACTTGAAAAGGGCACTACCTATGTGTTCACCCTGAAAAATGAGAAGGGTGTTCCCGTGACCTGCTCTTACGTCATGACGGCTTGATTGTACGAAAAACGATAAAGCGTATATCAAACGCCATCGGATGCGAAAAGCATCCGATGGCGTTTTGTTCTTTGAAAGAGCAGAAAGAGGTCGGATGTGTTGACTTTCGTAGAAATCTATGCTATACTAAGGCAGTATTTGGTGGATTTTATAGATAGATCCTTAGAATGATCAGAAAAGGAGAACACGATGAACACCGTAAAGACCGTATTCGGGTGGGGACTTTTAGTGCTTGCCTTGCTTTTGGTGCTTTGCTCCTGCAACACACCGCAAGCCTCCCTGCCTTCCTCCATGGAGTCTGCCTTTGATTCCATGAATGTGCCACCCTCGGAGCTTTTCAACAGCCCTTCTTTAAAGGAAAGCACCCCTGAGGTATCGCCATCCTCAGGCGGCTTTTCCTCTTTTTCACCGTCCGATGTGATTTTGCCCTCACCTACCCCTTCTCCCTCCCCGGAGCCCGTTCTTCCTACCCCCTCAGAGCCCTCCTTTTCCGACGATGAGGAGTCCTGCCCGCATACTCAAACAAAGATTCGTACCACAAAGTACTATTCTTGCACCGAGGACGGCGAGGAAGAGGTGTTTTGCAGCGAGTGCTATCAGGTTTTACAGGTAAATACCGTTCCCGCCGCTCACACCTTTGACGAATGGTATCGGGTCTTCGATCCCACGGAGGAATCCCCGGGAGAGGATCAGCGCCACTGTATCTGCTGTCCCGCTTACGAGAGCCGTCCGGTGGAACCTCTTGCTCACACTCATGTTCCTCGCACGGTGGAAGGACAGCCCTCCACCTGCAAAAAGGAAGGGTATTCCTCATATATAGACTGTGAGGGATGCGGAGAGGTACTGACTCCCCCCACCGCCCTTCCCCTTGCCGACCATCGTGAGGGCAGGGAAGAGATCCTTTCTCAGGCAACCTGCCGAAAGGAAGGTCGGTTAAAAAGATACTGTGCCGAATGCGGTGTCTTTATGAGGGAGGAGGTCATTCCTCTTCTTCCCCACACCGAAGGCGATTCCATATGGAATCCCAAGCCCTCTTGCTTTACGGATGGTCTTGAGGAGTGCCACTGCACCGTTTGCGGCGGTCTTGTTTGGAAAAAGGAGCTGCCCGCTTTCGGACAGCACGACTTTTTGGTCACCTCTCTTGTCAAGGAGTCTACCTGCACCGAAAAGGGCTACGAAGAAAAGCACTGCTATCGGTGTCGCGAGCTGGTGTCGACAAACGAGCTGCCCCTTAAGGATCACAATTACATCCGTTTGCTGAAGACTCCTTCAAGCGTTGAAGAGGGCGGACTGATCTACAAATGCTTTGATTGCGGTTACAGCCGTGCAGGGGATGAGGTCATCAGATACGGAGACTATTCAAAGGGACTGTCCTATCAGATCAATGCCGATGGGATTGGATGTACCGTTGACGGCAGAGGAAGCTGCGGTGATGAGATACTGTATATCCCTCCCGAGATCGATGGGTACACGGTGACCGCCATAGCCGACGGTGCCTTCAGCTCGGATAGAATCATTCGCTTTCTGATCCTGCCCCACAACCTTCAGAGGGTGGGTGCGCAAGCCTTTTACGGAACAGAGCTTGAGGATGTCTATATTCCCGAAACCGTGTCCAATATCGGCCGCTTTGCCTTTGGCGATACCCTGCTGACCTTCGTGTGCCTGCCCGACACCGTTACCGATATAAACGACGGTGTGTTTGCCTACTGTGCGATTCTGAAGGAGATCCAATTGGGAATCCATACCAAAACCATTGGCGGATGGGCGTTCAAGGACTGCATCCATTTGAAAAAGATCTCTTTACCCGAGGGCTTGATCCGCATTTGCGATGAGGCATTTTTCAATTGCTCGGGGCTTGAGAGCATCAAGATTCCCGAAAGCCTGCGGATTTTAGAAGAGGGTGCCTTCTTGTATTGCCGTTCCTTGAAGAGTGTTGCGTTGCCTGACGGCTTTTCCACCCTTGAGCCTTGGGTATTCGGGCATTGCTCCTCTCTTTCCCACATCCAACTTCCCGCAAGCCTGAAAAGCATTGGAGATTACGCCTTTTACGGCTGTACCTCCCTTGCGGAGATCACTTTCCATAAGGGACTTGAGTATATTGGATTTGAGGCCTTCCAATACGATACCGATCTCAAGCTGACCATCCGTTTTATGGGAAGCAGAGAAGAGTGGAATGCCGTTTCAAAGCACGAGGAGTGGCGGCCTTCAAAAGAATCTCACGTTGTCATTTGCAATTAAGAAACCGAACCTGTGCCGAGCCCTTTTTTGAGGGCTCGGTGTTTTTTGGGCAAGGATAGATGAAAACAACCACTTTTTTGAAAAAATGCAATTAAAATATTGTGTTTTTTATCAAGATGTGATACAATAAAACGGATAGGATCAAGTCACCACCGAAAGAGGATGAAGATGAACGAAAGAGAAGAGCTGCTTTATTTAAGAGAGCAGATCGAATACCACAGAAAAAAATATTACGTTGAGGATGACCCCGAAATCTCCGACGCTGAGTTTGATAAGCTCTACAGACGCCTTGAGGACCTTGAGGCGGCGCATCCTCAGTGGCACGATGACAATTCGCCCATCTATCGCGTGGGGGGCGGTGTGCTTGAAAGGTTTGAGAAGCACTCCCACACCGTGCCCTTAAAGAGCCTGACCGATGTTTTTTCCTTTGAAGAGCTTGCAGAGTTCACCGCCCGCACCGCCCATTGTGGGGGCTATACCGTGGAAAAGAAGATCGACGGTCTTTCGGTTGCGCTGATCTATAACGGTGGGCGCTTTCTTTCGGGTGCCACCAGAGGAGACGGTCTGGTGGGAGAGGACGTGACGGCCAATCTTCGTACCGTGAAGAGCATTCCCATGACCGTGCCTTATAAAGGCTATCTTGAGGTCAGAGGCGAGGTTTTTATGCCCCGCGCATCCTTTGAAAAGCTGAATGCAGAGCGTGAAAAGAACGGTGAAGCGCTTTTTGCCAACCCGAGAAATGCGGCGGCAGGGTCACTGAGGCAGTTAGACTCAAGCATTGCTGCCAAGAGAAATCTGGATATTTTCATCTTTAATCTGCAAAAGTGTGATAAAGAATTCACCACTCACGGCGAAACGCTGGACTTTTTAAAGGAGCAAGGCTTCAAGGTTCTCGGCTACGCTCTTGCAAGCGACCATGAGCAGGTGGTGCGGGAGATCGAAAGAATCGGCGAGCAGAGAAGCGGACTTTCCTACGATATTGACGGAGCGGTGGTCAAGGTCAACGATCTTGAGGAGCGGCGCATCCTTGGCGAAGGCACGAACGTGCCCAAGTGGGCGGTTGCCTACAAATTCCCGCCCGAGCAAAAGGAAACGACTCTGCTTGATATCTACGTTCAGGTGGGCAGAACGGGAGTTCTGACACCCAACGCCCTTTTAGAGCCGGTGCATCTGGCAGGCTCTACCGTGTCAAGAGCCACTCTGCACAATATTGACAACATCCGTTTCAAGGATATCCGCATCGGCGACACCGTCACCGTGCAAAAGGCAGGCGACATCATTCCCGAGGTGGTGTCCTCCAAAAAGGACGAGGCCCACTTCGCAAGACCTCTTTATGAAATGCCCTGCGTTTGCCCCTCCTGCGGGGAGAAAACAGTGCGCATTGAGGGCGAAGCCAAGACCATTTGCACAAACGGTGCCTGCCCCGCACAAAGACAGCGCAGTATTGAGCATTATGCCTCCAAGGATGCGATGAATATTGACGGAATGGGCCCTGCGATGGTGAAGAGTCTGATCGATGCGGGGATGCTGACCGATATTGCAGACTTATATTGCCTTGACGTTGAGAAACTGCAAACGCTTGACAGAATGGGCAAAAAATCGGCGGAAAATCTGCTTGCCTCGGTGGAAAACTCCAAGAAATCGGGACTTGCAAGACTCATTTTCGGTCTGGGTATTCAAAACGTTGGTCAAAAGGCGGGCAAGGCGCTGGCAGAGCATTACGGTGATATCGAAAGCCTTTTTGCGGCAAGCGCAGAGGAGATCGCATCCATTGACGATTTCGGTGCCATCACCGCCTCTTGCGTGGTCAGCTACTTTTCCCATCCTCAGACCAGAGCCCTCGTTGACCGTCTGAAGGCGGCAGGTGTGGTGACAAGCGAGGAAAAAAAGGAAAAAGGTGCGCTTTTTGCAGGCAAGACCTTCGTTTTAACAGGCACCCTTCCCACCTTAAAGCGCTCGCAGGCGGCAGCGCTCATCGAGGAAAACGGAGGAAAGACCTCCTCCTCGGTGTCAAAATCCACCGATTTCGTTTTAGCGGGTGAGGAAGCAGGCTCCAAGCTTACCAAAGCGCAGAGCTTGGGCGTTGCCATCATTGACGAGGAAAAACTGCTTTTGATGATCGAAAAGGGCAGTATGGACGTATAATTGAAAGGAGAAGAACTATGCTGATAGATCACGTAAAGATCTACGTAAAAGCAGGCGACGGAGGAAACGGTTGCGTGTCCTTCCACCGTGAGAAATACGTTGCGCAGGGCGGGCCCGACGGCGGGGACGGCGGCAACGGCGGAAACATCGTGCTGTACGTGGATATGGGTGACAACACCCTGTTAAAGTATAAGTATAAGAGAAAATTCATTGCGGAAAACGGCGGAAACGGCAAGCCGGGCAAGCTTCACGGCGCAAACGGCAAAGATCTCAGACTCCCCGTGCCTCCCGGTACCGTGGTCAAGGATCCCGAAACGGGCCTTGTCATCAAGGATCTGTCCAAGGAAAACGAGGAATTCGTCCTTTGCAAGGGCGGTAAGGGAGGCTGGGGCAACAGACATTTTGCCACCCCCACAAGACAGGTGCCCCGCTTTGCCAAAAACGGCACCAGAGGCAAGGAGGCAGAGGTTCTGCTTGAGCTGAAGATGCTGGCAGACGTGGGTCTGGTGGGTCTGCCCAATGTGGGCAAGTCCTCCATCCTTTCGATGATCAGTGAGGCACGCCCCAAGATTGCAAACTACCATTTTACCACCCTTTCCCCCAACCTTGGCGTGGTGAAAACGGGTGGCAAGGGCTTCGTTGCCGCAGATATTCCCGGGCTCATCGAGGGTGCCTCGGAGGGCGCAGGACTTGGACACGCCTTCCTTCGTCACGTGGACCGCTGCAGACTGCTCATTCACGTGGTGGACGTGTCGATGATGGAGGGCAGAGACCCTCTTGAAGACATCAAGACCATCAATGAGGAGCTGGCAAGCTACAGCGAGGCACTGTCTATGCGCCCGCAGATCATTGCCGCCAACAAGAGCGACTGTATCGACGAGGAGCTTTTTGACAGAGAAGCCTTTGAAAGCTACGTCAAGGAAGAGGGCTGGGATCTGATCTACGTTTCCGCCGCCACGGGGGAGAACTTGGATAAACTGGTGAGAATGGCAGACGAGCAGCTCTCCGAACTGCCCGAAATGATCGTGTATGACAGCGAATACGATCTGTCCGCTCCTGTGATCGCAGAGGAGAGCGAGAGAGAAACGATCATCACCGTGGAAAACGGGGTATACTACGTGGAAGGCGAGTGGCTTTACAATCTGATGGGCTCCATCAACTTCGACGACAGAGAATCGCTGATGTATTTCCAAAGGGTACTGCGTACCTCGGGCGTGATCGAAGCGCTGGAACAGAAGGGATGTACCGACGGAGATACGGTGAGCATGTACGATTTCGAATTTGATTTCGTGAAATAAAAAGTTTTTTGAATTGTTGCAGATAAATCCGTATACTTTCTTTGAAAAAGCCATTTGGGGTTACCCCAAATGGCTTTTTAAGGGAATCACCCTCTTTTTCAAGAGAAACTGTCCCCTTTTCAAGAAAAAAACAACCCATTTTGCGAGAGAAAAAAGGATGGGAAAAAAGCCGAAATTTTTTTTGAAAAAATACAAAATACCCCTTGACAAATTTTCAATTTGTGGTATAATGTCATAGCGGTCAGGGAAACCGACCGAAACAAAATATGCGGGCATGGCGGAATTGGCAGACGCGCTAGATTCAGGTTCTAGTCGAAGCGATTCGGTGGAGGTTCAAGTCCTCTTGCCCGCACCATGAAAAAC
>JAGBIB010000175.1 GCA_017935195.1 Clostridia bacterium | reverse complement strand
ATAAAGGACTTCTTTACCTCCTTTTCCATATGCACGTCAACGATCTTTTGATTTTTAAACTCAATGTCACTTAATTTATGTTCCACTTTTTACCTCATTTCAGGGTTTTTTAAGGGCTCTGCCCCTTTGATCCCCGCTTGAACGCTTTTCATTAAGCTCTCAAGACTTTCAAAAACTTTGGATGCGCAAAAATAATTTATAACTTTTCCGTTTTTCGCCCCTTTGGGCGAAAAACTACCGAAACATTTTCCCGCAGGGAAAATATACCACTGCCGCAAAGCGGCAATATCACTCTGCTTGCAGAATATCACTGCCGTGAAACGGCAATATCACTGAAATTTGATGCGCAGCATCAGATATCAAGATTTACCGCGTACTTCGCATTTTCCTCAATAAACTCTCTTCTCGGCTCTACCCTGTCGCCCATGAGCAGAGAGAATACCTGATCGGCGGCAATGGCGTCATCGATCGTCACCTTCAGCAGGGTTCTGGTGGTGGGGTCCATGGTGGTCTCCCAAAGCTGGTCGGAGTCCATTTCACCAAGACCCTTATACCGCTCTGCTTCCACGCCCTTGCCGCCCAGCTCTTCAATATAGAAGTCTCTTTGCTCGTCGGAGAAGGCGTAGCGGATCTGCTTGCCCTTATAGACCTTGTAAAGGGGAGGCTGGGCAAGATAGATGTGACCTCTTTCGATCAGCTCCCTCATATGTCTGAAGAAGAAGGTCAAAAGCAGGATACGGATATGGGATCCGTCCACGTCGGCATCCGCCATGATGATGACCTTGCCGTACCGTAGTTTTTCCGCATCAAAGTCAGGTCCGATGCCACAACCGAGACACTGAATGATGGGCAAAAGCGACTGGTTATCGTAAACCTTGTCTACTCTGGTCTTTTCTACATTTAATACTTTACCTCTCAAGGGTAAGATCGCCTGATAGCGGCTGTCTCTTGCACCCTTGGCAGAGCCGCCCGCAGAGTTACCCTCTACAAGATATACCTCTGTCAGATCTCTGTTCTTTTCCGAGCAGTCCGAAAGCTTGCCGGGCAGGGTGGAGGAACCGAGGGCTCCCTTTCTGGAGGTCTCTCTTGCCTTTCTTGCCGCCTCACGGGCTCTCGATGCCGCCAGCGCCTTGTCAATGATGATCTTTCCAACGGCAGGATTTTCCTCAAGGAATTCGGAAAGCTTCTGGTGGATGGTGGAGGCAACCAGCGTTCTGATCTCGGAGTTACCTAACTTTGCCTTGGTCTGGGACTCAAACTGGGCGTTTTCCAGCTTCACCGACACCACGGCGCAAAGACCTTCTCTCACGTCCTCGCCCGACAGGTTGCTGTCCGAGTCCTTCAGCACCCCGATCTTGCGGGCATAGTCGTTGAGCACCTTGGTGATGCCCGTCTTGAAGCCCACCTCGTGGGTACCGCCGTCGATGGTATTCATGTTGTTTGCAAAGGTGACGATGGTCTCGTTATAGCTGGTATTATACTGCATTGCCACCTCGGCAATGGAGCCGTCCTTTTCGCCCCTCATATAGATGACCTTGTCGTGAAGAACATCCTCGTGCTTTTGGGCATTCAAATACTCCACGAAGGAGCAGATGCCGCCTTCATAGCACAGATCGTCCTCACGGATCAGCTCTGCTCTCTCGTCACGAAGGACGATGCGCACGCCTGCGTTTAAGAATGCCTGCTCACGGAGTCTGTTCAAAAGGATCTCGTAATCGAAGGTGGTCTCCTCAAAGATGGTGCCGTCGGGCTTGAAGGTCACCTTCACACCATGCTTCTTTTCGGGGTTCTCGTCAATGCACTTGAATTCCCTTGTCACCTTGCCCTCTTCAAAGCGGACGGTGCAAAGCTTGCCGTCGTAGGTGTTTTCCAACTCCAGCCACTGGGAAAGAGCGTTGACCACCGACGCACCCACGCCGTGAAGACCCCCTGCGATCTTGTATCCGCCACCGCCGAACTTACCGCCCGCATGAAGGATGGTGTACACCACCACGGGGGTAGGAATACCCTGCTTGGGGTGGATTGCCGAGGGGATGCCTCGACCGTTATCCTCCACCGTCACGCTCTCGCCCTTGTTGATGGTCACCGTGATCTTGTCGCAAAAGCCTGCCAGCGCCTCGTCGATGGAGTTGTCCACGATCTCATGCACCAGATGGTGAAGACCCTTGATGGAGGTGGTACCGATGTACATACCCGGTCTTTTTCT
>JAGBIB010000174.1 GCA_017935195.1 Clostridia bacterium | reverse complement strand
GTCAAGGTATCTTTTGATACCTTGACCGACACCTGTTTTTTATGGCTATAATCGGCTTTGACTTGCTTATCCGGTTTGTTTTTTTAAAAATTGCTCCTTTGAGAGGATGAAGTCGTAGGTCGTGACGGGCACACCGTTTTTCTTCCAAGCGTTTTGTGTGGTCTTATAGGGCAGAAAGCCCATTTTTTCGATAAGCCGCTTGGATTTCACGTTCCCCTCGTCGTAGCCGCAGAGGATGTTTTCAAAATGCAGGGTGTTAAAAAGGTAAGCTATTGCCGCCTCTGCCGCCTCCTTCATATAGCCCTGCCCCCAATAGGCGGGGTGAAGATTGAACGCCAGCTCGATGGCGTGCAGCTCTGCAACGGGACGGTCTGCCACCAGATCACCGATGGGGGTCATGGTGTCCTTTAAAAAGAGGATCCAATTCAGGGTGTCTTCGTCATCTGCGGCATTTTCAAAGCCTGCAATAAGTGAGGAATCCAGCTTGATATATTCAAATTCACCGCATACGTCTCTTAAACTTCTGAAATCATATTCGTAAACCTGCCTGAAATCCGCAAGGTTTCCTCTCTTCAGGATCAGCCGAGGAGTGGACAGCTCGGGGGTGGTGTAGTACATAAGCGCACTCTTTCCTGCTTATCTTTCCACAAAATCCTCTTTACCGTGCTTGCACAGCGGGCAGATGAAGTCATCGGGCAGCTCGTCACCCTCGTAAATATAGCCGCAGACTGTGCATTCCCACTGCTTTTTGCCCTCTTTTTCGGGGGCTTTTGCCTGAGGCTTGGGCTTGATGGCGGCGTGATAGTGGGCGTAGGTGCAGGGGGGCTCGTCGGATAGAGTCAGCGCGTCGGTCAGCTCGGCGATAAAGAGGGTGTGGCTGCCAAGGTCGATCTGCTCGGTCACCTTGCAGCAAAGATACGCTATGCCGTGATCGACGATATACTTCACCCCGTTGTCGGCGGGGAAGGCAAGGCGGAAGCCCTCAAACTTGTCGGTGTCCTTGCCCGACTGCATACCGAAGCGGCGGATGAGCTCAAAGGGGACGGTGTCGTCTAAGGCGGTGAGATTGAAGACCCCGGTGTTCTTGATCATCTCGCAGGTCTTGTTCTGATTGTTTACCGAAATGCTGATGAGCAAGGGGGTGCTTGCCACCTGCACGGCGGTGTTGATGATACAACCGTTATCAAAGCCGTTTTCGCGGGCGGTGAGCAGATAGATGCCGTAGGAAAGGCTGAAAAGTGCTTTTTGATCCATAAGTTCCTCCAAAATAAAAGGATATGCTACCATTATAATAGCATATCCTTTTTTGTTTGTCAATTGCAATATGCAAACAGTTTTATTCTTCGTTTGACTCTTGTTGCTCGTTTAAATTTTCCAAGGCTACCCGCACGGCTTCGATCACGAAGGCGGAGAAGGTGCAATTTTTGCCTTGTATTGCCTTTTCAATCTGATCGATGAGGTCGTTTGGAAAGCGAATGCACTTGTTTGTGGTGGGGGGAATTGCAGGAATTTTAAACTCTCTCATTATAATCACTCCTTTGCAACACTATTGTATTGCAAAATAAATATATTGTATGCATTGCAAATGTATTGCAAATGTGAGAGCGTTGTGCTATAATGAGCAAAAAGGAGGAATGTGTAATGAAAATCGTAATCGGCGGATGCCGAACCTTTAAAGAGTATGACGTTTTTTGCGCCTTTGTGACCGACTGCCTTGAAGAACTGCAGGGCGGGGAAGAGCTGACCGTCCTGTCGGGGCACTGCGCGGGGGTGGATCTGATGGCAGAGCGGTATGCGCAGGAGCGGGGGCTTGCATTAGAGATCTTTCCCGCAAATTGGGCAAAGTACGGCAGAGCGGCAGGCCCCATCAGAAACCGCGAAATGGTAAAGCGGGCAGACGTGGTGATCGCCTTTTGGGACGGCGCATCGCGGGGAACGAAATCATTGATCGGGTACGCAAAGGAATGCGGAAAAGCACTTTATATAAAGAGGATATGAAGAGGAAGAAAAAGAAGGCCTGCTCTTGATTTTTGAAAAGAAAGGTAGTATAATGGTGTAAAACAGAACTGCAAGAGGGGAGGGAATCCGACCTGTGGCAACCAAATACCCTATCGTATTGGCGCACGGCGTGGTGTTAAAGGACGTGGGGCGTTTTAAGGCGTTCGGGAAGATCGAGGACGTCTTAAAAAAGCAGGGATATGCGGTGTTCAACGCCGATCACGACGGGCTGGGGAGCATTGAAAACAATGCCGCACAGCTCAAAAGGTTTATTGAAAAAATACTTAGTCAAACGGGTGCAGAGCGGGTGAACGTGATCGCCCATTCCAAGGGCGGACTTGACACCCTTTATATGATCGACCGCCTTGGTATGGCAGATCAAATCGCATCGTTGACCTTTATTTCCACCCCCCACCGCGGCTCGCCCGTCGCCTCTCTTCTCTACGGACTGCCAAAGCTGCTGCGCACGCCCATTGCCTTCGGCTTTAACCTTTTGTATCATATTCTGGGCGATGAAAAGCCCCAAGCCCTCACCGTCTGCCGACAGCTTTGTGCCGCAGAAGAGGATGCGGTGATTCTTGAAAATGCCGCAGACTGCGCGCATATTTACATGCAAAGCTTCTCCTCTACGCTCAAAAGGAGCAGGGACGACCTTGTGATGGGTATTCCCTTGATGATCTCCAAACGCAAAGGGCATTTTTCCGGTGACGGTATGGTGTCGGTGGCATCGTGCAACTACCGGAATTATCGGGGCGATTGCACCGGGTTTTCAGTCTCCCACTCGGAGATCGTGGATTTTATGGTGAGGGGCGAAAAGAGAAGAGCGGTTCACGGGTTCTATCTTTCGGTAGCAAGGGAGCTTGAAGAACTGGGGCTGTGACGCTTGCCGAAAATATGGTTTTACACTTGCAAAACAGAAAAGGTGTCTGACAAATGCATTGCACTTGGCAGACACCTCTTTTTTGGAGAAAAATGCGTGTTGTGTAGTTTTTGGTTTATGCCTGCTCTTCAAAAGCATCCTTGTCAAGACCGCAAATGGGGCAGACGAAATCTTCGGGCGAGAATTTGCGCATTTTATCATTTCACCCGAAGGCATTGAAAAATTTACATTTTTATGCTATAATCAGTTCGATATACTTGAATTTAACGGAGGGAAAGACGCTTTGTATAACGAAATAAAATCATCCGAAGATATAAAGAATTTTCTTGAGAAAACAAACATGCTTCATGACGGGTACATCATTGATGCTCAATACAAGTATTACGGTATAGAAAAGACGGAAGACGGGCTTTGTTTTTGTCCCGAAGAAAAAAAGCTGACACTTCGAATATTAGTTACAAGCATTTTTAATACCGTTGTGGAAATCGAATTTGAAAATATTTTGGATTGGCAGATGAAAAGCGACACAGATTACATATTCTCTACTTTCGTTGATTTCATTGAGCCTAAACGAATTGTCTGGTCCAGTGAGTTTTTTACAAATATGGATTCGATAAAGAATAATTCCTACGTCATTGCCAAATCCATGAAGTGGCGAATGGTTGGAGAATTTTGATTTTAGAAATTTTACGTTACAATCAGATGAGCAATTCCAATTTACTCGAACAGTTTGAAAGCGGAGGCAACTGCCTCCGCTTTTTCTATATATATCAAGAAAACAGGGCCCATTTCTGAGCCCTGTTTTGGTATGGAGGAAAACGCGTGTTGTGTTGTTTTTTTGTTTATGCCTGCTCTTCAAAAGCGTCCTTGTCAAGGCCGCAGATGGGGCAGACGAAATCTTCGGGAAGATCTTCCCATTTGGTGCCGGGTGCGATGCCGTTATCGGGATCACCCTTGGCGGGATCGTATTCATAGCCGCAGGGGCAAACGTATTTCATAGGAAAAAACTCCTTTCGCTTTACTTTTATTTTACTCGATCCAAACCCCTTTATTCAAAGTTTTTGGAGTTCCAAGAACCTTTTTTCAAAAAGGTTCTTGGTGGGGGATGGGGCAACGCCCCATATATAATCAATTATTTACCGAAATATCTCTCCAGCAGTCCTGCGAATGCTCTGCCGTGGCGAGCTTCGTCGCGAGCCATTTCGTGAACGGTGTCGTGGATGGCGTCCAGGTTATGCTGCTTTGCCATCTTAGCCAGCTCGAACTTGCCTGCGGTTGCGCCGTTTTCAGCGGCAACGCGTACGGTCAGGTTTTCCTTGGTGGAGGTGGAAACGCATTCGCCCAGCAGCTCTGCAAACTTTGCAGCGTGCTCAGCCTCTTCCCATGCTGCCTTTTCCCAGTAAAGACCGAT
>JAGBIB010000173.1 GCA_017935195.1 Clostridia bacterium | reverse complement strand
TTCAGGCTCCTCCGCAGGCTTTTGAAATTGCTTACTTGATCTCGTTTTCGTACTTCTCGACCATTTTCTTGACCATCTGACCGCCAACAGAACCTGCCTGCTTGGAGGTGAGATCGCCGTTGTAGCCCTGCTTCAGGGTTACGCCAACCTCGCTTGCCGCTTCCATCTTAAACTTATCCAGTGCCGCTCTTGCTTCGGGTACCAGCTTCTGATTCTTGCTCATGATTATCTCCTATAGCTGCGCCATCAGTCCGCAGGGTCTTCCCTGCTTCTCTGCCTGCGCGTTGATTTGTTTTTCGTTTCGTTTCGAGCGGCAAAACGAAAGTCCCCGAAGGGCGGTTGCTCTTCGTCGGTGCGCTTCACCGCTCTGTGTTTAGTATAGACCGATTCTCTCGTTCTATTTATGGAAGTTTTTTGAAACAAAATTCAGTTGTCTTGCCGATCGGCGTCTTCAACACGCCATCCTCCGCCATTAACGCTTTCTCGATAAAAAAACAACGCGCGTTTTATACAAACAAAAGAAGACGCCGCACCCATAGGATGCGGCGATGCTTTTTGAATTATGCGGGATTATTCAGCGTCCTCTGCTTCTGCGGGAGCCTCAACGCTCTCGGGAGCAATCAAAGCGCGGATGGACAGAGAGATCTTCTTCTTCTCTTCGTCGATGCCCACGATCTTGGCGTCAACTACCTGGCCGATCTGGAGCTCGTCCGCAGGCTTTTCAACTCTCTTGTCAGCGATCTGAGAGATGTGGATCAGACCGTCTGCACCGGGCAGAACCTCAGCGAATGCACCGAAGGACATGAAGGAAACGATCTTCACGGGAGCAACATCGCCCACGGAGTACTTGGAGGTGAAGATCACCCAAGGATCGTCCTCTGCCTTCTTGTAGCCCAGAGAAATTCTCTTCTTCTCACGGTCGAAGGACTTCACGTATACGGTGATGGTCTGACCAACAGAAACAACCTCAGAGGGATGCTTGATCTTTGCCCAAGACAGCTCGGTGGTGTGAACCATACCGTCGATGCCGCCCAGATCCACGAATGCACCAAAGGAGGTCAGGCTCTTCACGGAGCCGGTGTAGGTCTTGCCTTCCTCGATGGTAGCCCAGAACTCTTCTAACTTTGCCTTTCTCTCTTCCTTCTCAACCACACGGATGGAACCTACTGCTCTGTTCTTCTCGGTATCCAGATCGATGATCTTGAAGCGAACGGTCTTGCCCTTCAGGGTGTTCAGGTCGCCGTCCTTGGGAACGCCGCTCTGACCTGCGGGAATGAACACACGGTTGTACTTGCAGGAAACCACCAGGCCGCCCTTTACAACCTCGCTTACCTTACCGGTCAGGATCTCACCGGACTCAGCAGCCTCTGCAATCTTCTTGAAGCTGTTGGAACGCTCAGCCTGCTTCACAGACAGCACCGCCATACCTTCAACGTCAGATACTCTGATGGCTCTTGCCACCACGGTATCGCCAACCTTGTAGGCCTTGGTCAGGTCTACACCGGAGTCTTCAGCAACTTCATCGTAGGGAATTACACCCGTCACTTTAGCGCCTACGTCCACAGTCAGTTCCGCAGCCGAAACAGATGTGATCACACCGGTAACCGTATCCCCTGTATTTAAAGTTTTGAACGACTCATTCAGCAGTTCTTCAAAATTTTCAATAATTTCGTTCATGTTTTTATGAACCTCCTCTATTATTCTGTCCGGTGTGGATGCACCGGCAGTTATTCCAAGTTTATGTACCGTAAACGGTATGTCGGGAAGATCGTCAAGGCCCTCTGCAAGATATGCCGCCTTGGCGTTTTTGCAGGCGATGTCGTAAAGCTTCATGGTGTTGGAGCTTTCCTTGCTTCCGATCACCAGCACCGCATCGCACTCCTTACACAGCTCGACCGCTTCCCGTTGTCTGTTTTCGGTCACACTGCATATTGTATCAAAAATTTTTGAATTTGTACAGAGGTTTTTAAAAACTTTTTGACAATTTTCCCACTCAAAAAGCTTTTGCGTGGTTTGAGACACCATAATTGTTGGAATATCATCCAGTTTTTGCCTTTTTAGTTCCTCTGAACTCTGTACCGTCACCACGTCTCCCTTGGCATAGCTGCAGATTCCCTGCACCTCGGGATGCTCGGGTGAACCGAATACGATCAGCCTTCCTTCGGGAACTGTGTTCTCGGTGACGATCTTGTGGATCTTTTTTACATAAGTGCAGGTACAGTCCACAACGCAAAACAGCGGACACACCTCCTGCTTGGCAAGCAGATCCTCAAAGAGCTGCTTTTGTACACCGTGGGCTCGCAGAACCACCGTTTGCTTCTGCCCCGCCTGCGCTCTTTGGAAGATCTCCTCGATCTCCCCGACACTGATCACCTTCACGCCCTTTGCTGCCAGCTCCTCCGTTACGGTACGGTTGTGAATCAGCATCCCAAGGGTGGAGATCTGCCCTGCAGTTCCTTCCTTGATCAGCCTTTCAACCGTGTTTACCGCCCGCATCACACCGGGGCAAAAGCCTGCGTATTTTCCGATCTGAATCTCCATTACGCTTTGCTGCTCCCTTCATCATAAAGCTCGATCACGCGGTCAAAGGCCATTCTTGCAATATCAAGATAGCGCTCCTTGCCCGTGCCCTCTGCCGTATATTCTTCAAAGGGGATCGGCTTTCCGTAACGCACTCGGGTCTTTTTAAAGAGCTTCAGCTTATGGTCGTCGGTCTCGATACATACGGGAACGATGGTCGCCTTGGAGCGCACCGCCACCATGGCAATTCCTCCGTGAAGCTTGTCATACGTTTCCTTGGGGTGTACTCTCGGGCAACGGGTTCCCTGCGGAAAGATGCCCATGATCTCCCCCTGCGAAAGAATGGAGATCGCCTTCTTGATCGCACCCACATCCATGCCTGCTCTGTCCACCGGAAAGGCACCGCAGGCGGCAACCAGCTTGCCGACGAAAGGAACCGAAAACAGTTCCTTCTTCGCCATAAAGCGGATCTGTCTGGGGGTAGAGGAGCTGAGCGCCAACACATCCATCATTGCAGTGTGATTGGCACACAAGATCACAGGTCCGTCTTTGGGAACATTCTCCGCACCCGTCACAGTCATTCTATAAAGAGGGCCTGCAATGATCCGTCGAAGTGTTTTGTAAAAAAAGCCGTACAAATTCATGTCGTTCTCTTTTCCTCAATGATCTTGATGGCAGCCGCCACGGTCTGCTCTCTGGAAAGACCCGAATTGTCAAGCAAAACCGCATCCTCTGCCGCAACGGCAGGTGCTGTGGCTCTCGTTCTGTCGTTTTCGTCTCTTTTTGCCATGTCGGCAAGAACATCCTCAAGAGAGGTCTTTACCCCCTTGGCCTCCAGCTCTGCAAGACGCCGTGCAGCTCTTGCCCGATCATCCGCCACAAGAAAGATCTTCACTTCCGCATCGGGCAGGATCACCGTGCCGATGTCTCTGCCATCCATCACCACCGAATGCGTCCTTGCAATGCTTCTCTGGGTCTCCAGCAAAAATGCTCTTACCGCAGGCACTGCCGAAACAGCCGATGCATACATGGAGATCTCAGGGGTACGGATCAAATCGGTCACGTCCTCTCCGCAAAGAAGAACCCTCTGTCCCTCCTTGGCAAACATCAGGCTGACCTCGATCTTATCAAGGTCATCGCAGATCTCTGCGATCCCTTCCTTTGTAAGACCGGATCTGAGCGCATAAAGTCCAAGGGCTCTGTATAATGCACCCGTATCTACGTGCACAAAGCCGTAATGTGCGGCAATAGCCTTTGCCAAATAGCTTTTTCCTGCCCCGGAGGGGCCGTCGATTGCAATTCTCATGGGCGTATCCGACAAACTGTCGTCCTTTCTGTTCTCATGCCAAAGTCATTATGTCAAATCAGCGCTTATCCTCTACGATTCGCTTGCCATTGCTCTTGCGGCAAGACTCGCTGTGGCGAAAGCGATCTGCAGATTGAAGCCGCCGGTGTAGGCGTCCACATCCAAGATCTCTCCCGCAAAATAAAGTCCCTTCACCAGCTTGCTTTCCATGGTTTTGGGATTCACTTCCTTTACGTCCACCCCACCCGAGGTGACGATCGCCTCGGCAATGGGGCGAAAGCCCTTCACCGTCAGGCGAAAGTGCTTTAAAAGACGGATCAACTCCGCCCGCTCCTCCTTCGTCACCCCGTTGACCTTCTTTTTGGGATCGATGCCCGAAAGAGAAACGATCACAGGGATCAGCTTTGAAGGAAGAAGCTTGTCCAAACTGTTTGAAAAATCTCTGTTTATGTTTTCCGAAAAATCGGCAAGGAGTCTTTTGTCCAGCTGTTTCTCGTCCAATGCAGGCTTGAGATCCAGCTCTATGCGGTATTTGCCCGCCTTCATCCCCTTCATATGCGCCGAAGAAGAAAGGATCATCGGGCCTGACAATCCGAAATGGGTAAAAAGCAGCTCTCCGAAGTCCTCAAACACCTTCTTTTCACCTTCGGTGTCATAAAGGGTGAGGGCCGTGTTTTTGAGCGACAATCCTTGAAGCGCCTTGCACACGTGGCCGTAGCACTCCACCGGTACAAGCGAGGGCTTGAGCTCCACCACGGTATGTCCAAGTGCCATAGCGATCCGATGACCGCTTCCGTCTGATCCCGTAACGGGATAGGATGCACCGCCGGTAGCCAAAAGCACCTGCTTGCAGGGATAATTCTTCCCCCCTGCCAAAACACCGCAGACGCTTCCGTCCTCTGCCGTCAGGATCCTTTCCGCTTTTGCCTGCACGATCCTGCAAGAGCCTCGACGAAGATGCTCTTTAAAAGCGTTTACCACATCCGCCGCCTTATCCGACACGGGAAAAACTCTGTTTCCCCTTTCCACCTTCAAGGGAAGACCCAAGGTCTGCTCAAAATACGACATGGTTTCCGCCGGCGGAAAGCTTCCCAAGGCACCGTATAAAAACTTGGGGTTGGTGGGCACATTTTCAAGAAAAGCCCTGAAATCACAATCGTTTGTCACATTACAGCGTCCCTTTCCGGTGATGGCAACCTTTCTGCCCACACGGTCGTTTCGCTCCAAAAGCAGGACGTCACAGCCTGCGTCAAGCAATCTGCAAGCGGCCATCAGGCCTGCCGCACCTGCTCCGATGATCACGGTCTCCACTTTTGTGCTTTCCCTTCGCTGTTTTCCCGTCGGAAGTGTGGATTTTCATACATTGTTATATATATTTCAATATACTCCCACATCTTCATCTCTCAAACGGTTTTTTTATTATACCCCATGAACATCCCGTCTGTCAAGGGTTTCCGTTCATTTTATTTCAAAACTTCTGTATTTTTTTGTACAAAGTACCGTAACCTTCTCCAACGTCGGTTCCTTTCGAGAAAACGCCAAAAGAGCAATTTTTGTCTTGTTTTTCTAAAAAAATGGCTTGTATGAAGAAAAGATACATAGTATAATGTTTTTGTAAATTTATAGGCTCTTCTCTCCCTGTTGTCTTTCACAAAAAATACAAAAAATGCAAAGAATGCGTTGTTTCGCATATTTTTTGCGTTTTCAAGACCTTCTTTAAGACAATTCGGACAGAAAAGACCAGAAAGGACACAAAAAATGAAACAAAAGGCACTTCTTCACCGTGCAGTCTGCCTGGCGCTTTGCGCAATTTTTGTCCTTTCCGCATTTGCGGGATGCAACAAAAACAAAGGCACCACAGACCGCCCCGATGACCCCTCAAGCGCCCCCACATCATCTCCCTCCTCCCCCACCCCTCCTTCTGCCGACAAGGTAGTCAGCAGCGGTGAGGACAGCGGCATCAACATCGATAAGATCACACCGCCCGTGACCAACTTCACAGACGATGAGACCTTTGTGAAAATGACCGATATCGAGCTGACTCGCTATGCAGGTGCAGAAGGTATGGTCCTTTTAAAGAACGACAACAACACCCTTCCTTTAAAGAGCACGGATACCGTTGCACTCTTCGGTGAAGCGCAGATCAACTTCATCAAGGGTGGTACGGGAAGCGGCGACGTGAACGCTCTTTACGTGATCAGCGCTCTGGAAGGCTTAAAGAACAAGGAAAGCGAAGGCAAGGTGAAGATCTATAAGGATCTTGCCGATAAATATGAGGCAAATGCCAAGTATTCGCCCAAGGCAGCTGATTACACTGCAGCAGCCAATGCAGCCAAAAAGGCTGTCGTCTTCATCTCCCGTAACTCGGGTGAGAACGTGGACGTGACCCCCACCAACTACTATCTGACCGCCAACGAAAAGGCGCTTCTTTCCAAGGTCTGTGCCGCAGGCTTTGAGGGCATCACCGTGGTTTTGAATATTGGTACGGTGATGGATACCTCTTTTATGGAAAACTATCCCGGGATCGATTCTCTGCTGGTGGCTTGGCAGCCCGGCATGGAGGGCGGTAACGCTCTTGCAGACGTGCTTTGCGGTGACGTGAACCCCTCGGGCAAGCTGTCCGACACCATGGCACATTCCTATACCGACTACCCCTCCTCCGAAAACTTCTCCTCCAATCTGGTCTATGCCACCTATTCCGAGGATATTTACGTAGGATACCGTTACTTCGAGACCTTTGATCCCAACTACGAAAAGGTCAACTACCCCTTCGGCTTCGGCCTTTCCTACACCACCTTTGACATCGGCAAGCCCCACGTGCTTTGCGACGGTACCTATATTCAGGCATCTGTCAAGGTGACCAATACCGGATCTGTTGCAGGCATGGAGGTCGTTCAGCTTTACTTCTCCGCTCCGCAGGGCAAGCTTGGCGCACCCGGCAAGGAGCTGGCGGCATTCGCCAAGACCAAGCTTTTAGCCCCCGGTGAAAGTCAGGTCGTGACCGTGTGCTTTGCCGTGACCGATATGTCTCGCTTCGATGACACCGGAAAGATCAAGCAATACGCTTATCTGATGGAGCAGGGCACCTATTCCATCTACCTTGGCAATTCCATCAAGGATGCAAATGACAGAGGTGTTTGCTATACCTATGAGCTGAAGGAGGACGTGGTCACTGAGCAGCTCACCGATCTTCTTTCCGAAGTAACGCTGGCAAAGAGACTGCTGGCCGATGGTAGCTACGAGCAGGTCTACACCGGTGCCACCTCTATCACCCTGCCCGAAGGCAAGACGGTGGTTTCCGCTTGTGACTATCTGGTACAGTACAATCAGACCCAGCTTGACGCAAACTCCTCGGGCGATGTTTACGGCATGACAGAAACGGGCGGTCAGTCGCTCATCTATACCTTTACGCCTCCTTCCGCAGGCACATACACCCTCTCCCTCGGATACTGCCTCGCAGGCAAGAAAACCACCGAAAATGGTTTTGAGATCTATCTCAACGGTGTGAAAAAGGGCACCCTCGACCTGATCGGAACGGGTGGAAAGTACACCCTCGGACACACCGACACCATCTCTCTCTCCTTTGACGAGGGCGTGAACAAGGTGGAAGTGAAGGTTGCTACCGGTGTGAAGGAAAGCATCCTGCTGTGCACCCTGACCCTTGACGATGGCTCGGGCAAGGGCGAAAAGAGCCTTCTTGCCAAGACACAGAAGGTGGTAGATCCTGCCACCGAAATGAGCTTCCTCGAGGTATACGAGGATCCCTCCAAGTTAGACGAGTTCATTGATACCCTTTCTCCTTCGGAAATGATCTATCTGCTTTGCGGTCATGCCCCCAATGTTGGACACGGCGACGGATCGCTTGCAGGCCTTACCGCCAAGGACGTGCCCTTCGTGGACACCTCCGACGGACCCGCAGGTCTTGACTTAGCGGTAAAGCAGGTGGCATGGCCCATCGAAACCGCTCTCTCCTGCACTTGGAACACCCAGCTGATCTATCAGGTAGGTCAGAAGATCGGTGAAGAATGCTACGCTGCAGGCGTAGACGTGTGGCTCGCCCCCGGTATCAACATCCACAGAGATCCTTTGGGCGGCAGAAACTTTGAATACTTCTCCGAGGATCCCCTGCTGACCGGTAAAATGGCGGCTGCCATCACCCACGGTGTGCAGTCGGTAAAGGGTGCCGGCGTGATGATCAAGCACCTTTACGCCAACAGCAGAGAGTCCTACCGTGTGGACGGCGATAGCAATATCAGCCTCAGAGCCGCAAGAGAAATCTATTTAAAGGCCTTTGAGATCTGCGTGAAGGAAGCAGATCCTTGGTCGATCATGACGACTTACAACACCGCAAACGGTCAGTTCAACTCCGAAAACAGAGAGCTGCTCACCGATATCTTGAGAGGTGAATGGGGCTTCAAGGGCTTCGTTTGCACCGACTGGGGCGCACACTCCCAGCAGTTCAGAGAGATTGCCGCAGGTAACGATGCCAAGATGAGCTGGGGCTATCCTGAGTCCACCCTTGCCGCTTACAGAGCAGGCGCACTTCGCCACGAGGATCTGAGGGCCAGTGCAAAGAGAATGCTCGAGATCGCACTCAAGAGCGGCTCGCTTGACAGAATGCTCAACCCCGTTATCATCACCCACACCATCAAGGCAGACACCACCACCCGTATCAAGGCCTCCGAGCTGTCCTCCAGATCCGAGGGCGTCGGCTTTGAGGAGTGCTTGGACGAGGACGGCGGCACCATTCCCAACTACACACAGGACGGCAAGCGGATCGGTTTCAATGTGGTGGTCGAAAAGACCGATACCTACGGCTTCACATTCCGCCTTTCGTCCAACAACCGCAATTCCAACTTCCGCATCTACGTGGACGGAGAGCCCGCGGCGCAGTTCCGCTGGACTGAAGGAAGCGGCGGTTGGCAGAACTGGGAAACGGTAGAAGCCAAGTTTACAGAAAAGCTGACCAAGGGCGAGCACGTGATCGAATTTGAATTCGGCACCGCAGTAAACATCAACTGGTTTGAGGTTACCGCAAAATAATCTCGCTGCAACCAAATAACAAAAGCGCTGTCTCATCGCCTTGAGACAGCGCTTTTGTTCTATAAACAGTATTCAAACATCATTCATTTTAGCCGACAGAGGCCGTTGTGACCCGACAACGAAGCAAAAGGTACCCGCCTGAGGTCTGCTTGACAAAGAGGGTCAGGTCCCAATCACCCGAGGTCAGCTTTTTCTCGCTGATTCTTTTTGCGTGCTCGATCCTTTTAATCTCATAGCGGTATCTGCCACCCTCCATATCGGTAATATAAAGAATCTGCCCCGCATCGAGTCGCTTGGCAAAATCAAACTGACCCGTGCCTCCGTAAGCACCGATCACAAGAGTACGGTTGTAAACGCTGCCCGTATACCGACACGGCAAGGCTCTTGCGTGATCAGCATCCCATGTGGAGCGGAAGACTGCCTTGTAGTCCTGATCGGGCAGATCGATGATGCCCGCAATATTCAGCCCCTTGATCTCCATGGCGGGCATATAGTCCTTCGAGCGCTCCTCGGGGTACAGATCCACCCGATCGGGCATCAGCTCCTGCGCCGTTTTCAGAGCGCTTTCAGCATCGTATTCCACCGTTTCAGTGGAGATCTTGTCGGCTATCAAGACCGTTAAACCGCCTGCAATCAGCAAAAAGCCGATCACGATACACGTGATGCGGCTATAATTGCTGAAAAACCTTTTGATGCTTTTCATTTTGCCTCACTCTTCTTTCTTGTCAGACCGAAGAGCACCAGAACGGCACCTGCAAGGCTCATTACTGCCACGGTAAGATACACCGAGGAGAAATCACCCGTTCCCGGAGGAGGAGGAACGTCGTAGGTGTTGGTCAGCAGAAAGCCGGTGCCGTTCTGCTCTACTGTTACTGTATATCCTTCTGCCACGTTTCTTTCAACTGCCGTCCACACAGAACGCTCTCTCGACTTCCAAGAGTAGGACCAGTTATTTTCAGAGGACAGGAACACGGTTTCCTTAAATGCGCCGTCGCAGTAAAGATCCACTTCCACAACGGCAGGACGCTTGTTTTCATTGCCATCGTCCTTCCACAGCTTGTTGATCTTATAATCCACTTCTTTTTCTTCGTACTCGGCAAAGGAGGACTTGGGCAGTGCTTCCACATCGTAAAGCCACTCCTCGTTTTCGTCGGTACCCGGCAGAGTGATCATAAAGCTTTCAAAAAGGCAATATCCCTCTCCCGTATCGGCTTTGAACCCCTCAACAAGATATAATCCGGTGGTCAGTCCTTCAAAGAAGACCTCGCCATTGCTATCGGTCTGCTTTTCGGCTGCGGGTGCAATCTCATCCGCCGCCACATAACCCATCAGGGTGGAGGCCACTTCCTTCCATTCGCCCTGACTCTTGATGCCCCGTAATTCCACCGGCAGATCGTTGAAGGCATCCACCAGCTCGAAATCCACGTTGCCGAACATATTCGCCACCCGATGAATGCGGATGTCAAGTCCCTCAAAGGTCTTGCCCGCATAGCCGTAGGTCAGCTTCAGCGAAGCCTCTCTTCCCGTTTCCACGTTTCCCCTTGCCTGCACCGCCAAAAGTGCCGACGAGGCAAAGAAGATGCTCAGGCAGAGCGTCAGCGCCAGCGCATATAAAAGCTTGCTTCTCTTTTTCACAGTTCTTCCTCTCCTTCTTCTTGAATGATCCGTTCCTTCTTTACAGGCTGCAAACAGACGATCACGATCAGCGTAAGCAATATGGGCAAAGCCACGATGGGCGTCACGATCAGCGTGTCGATCTGATATGCTTCAGCGCCCACGTAGGTGATCTTGTTGCTAACCGCATCCACTCTTTTTGCCTGTACCAGCAAACGGTGGGTGTTGATGCCGTAGGGAGTGCAGGTCAGAAGCGTGCAATACTCCTCTCCCTGCTCCACCTTGATGTTTTGAGTGTTTTCGGGCAGGACAGTCAGGATCTGCTCTACCTGGTAGGTGAAAACCTTGTCAAGCACCGTAATGGTGAAGACGTCTCCCACCACCAGCTTGTTCAAGTCGGTAAACAGCTTGGCGTTGGGCAATCCTCTGTGGGCAGATAGCACCGTGTGGGTGCTTTCACCGGGGATCGGGAAGCTGGTTCCCTCCATATGTCCTGCGGCGTGGCTGAGTACGTCCTCGCTGACGGTGTGATAGATGGGCAGCTCCACGCCGATGGTGGGGATGGTCAGATAACCCATCATGCCGCTTCCCGTGGGGTTTAAGATCTCATGGTAACCCTCTATTTCGGTATAGTCCAAAAGGGGATTTTCAAGCTCCGCCAGAGCCTTGTTATAGCTTTCCGCCTCTTCAAACAGGGCGGTATGATCCTCCCCCTTCATCGCTTCCAGCAGATCCTCGTAATTCTTCACCGCCGCCGACTGGGTCTTGGAGTTCCAGTAGGAGCTGATGGAGGGGTATAATAGCACGGAAAGACCTACGAAAAAGAGGCTGAGCATCACGATCGTTGATATTTTTTTTACCATAGCTTCTCCGATCCTCTTTCATAAGCTTTTCCCTGCCCCCATACGCCGCAGTGGCGGCGTATGGGGAAAGGAGTTCAACTGAATTTGACTGTTTCGGTTTTATATAACCCTGTTTTTCCTTTCAGAAGGATCAGCGGGTGTATACCACCTTGGTCATTCTCTTCTTCACTACCAGCAGTACGCCCATGGCAACGACCAGAGTCATACCTACTGCGATGAAGATCACGGTGCCTGTGCCGCCGGTGGAGGGCAGTACCACACCGGTGGAGTTCTGCACCTCAATGTTGCCGTTCTTGGCGTTCTTCAGGGTGCATACCAGTCTTTCACCTGCGGAGGTGTAGTCACCGGTGATCATCAGGTCTACTTCGATGTCGTAGGTGATCTTGTTGTAGCCTGCGGGTGCCTCGGTCTCGCGCAGCCAGAATTCGCCCGAGTCGATGCCCACGATCTTGAAGAGTCCGGTATCGTCGGAAGTGAACTCGGTAACCTCACCCTTGGGGTTATATCTGTAGGTGTCAACACCATCAACCTTGCCTAAGTAATCAAAGGTGTGAACAGTCTCGCCGCTGTCGGTCTTGGTCAAGAACCGGAACTTCGCGCCTGCCAGAGCCTGCTGTGCAGCGTTGACCAGCTCGAACTTGTATACCCCGAAATCCCAAACGTAGGTGATGGTCTTGGAGGGCTCGGATTCACTGTAGGGCTCGTGTCCGTACTGGATGGTGGTCACGTTCTCGTTACCCTGAGGGCCGATCACTGCCTTTTCGTTGATGGTTGCGGTGTAGTCCAGGATGATACGGGTACCGTCGGGCAGAGCCGCGATCTCCCCGTTATCCAGCTTCACGATGAAGGTCTTGCCTGCATACCTGGAGTTCTCGTCAAATTCGGTCTCCAGAGCGTAGGTCAGATCCACCTTCACGTCTGCGGAGTTATAGTAGTACAGAGCCACGCTTTGGGGATTGAAGGTCAGGCCCTCTGCCATGGTATCGGTGATCACGTAGTTGATCGCACCCGCTCTCTTTACAACGGAGGAACGGTATTCCACGGTCTTGCCTACAGAATCATCGTTCTGAGGGCCGTAGGTGCCGCGGCTGTCTTCCTTCACCGACTTGGTAATGGTTACGGGAGGGTTCTTTTCGCTCAAAGAAGCGGAGGGGTTTACGGTGTCCAGTGCGCAAACGGTACCAACGGTGGAGTCTACGCAGTAGTACCCGAGTGCGAGTCCTTCGATGGTTACAGAGGTCTGTCCCTCGGCTACCGTCTTCGTAGCGGCGGGGGCGATGTCGTTTGCCTTGGCGTAGGCTACTGCAGCGGTGGCAAAGGCTGCCACGTCGGTAATATTGCCGTTATAGGTGATGTACTTGGTGATGGGATCAAAGGCGATGCCTTCGTCTGCAAAGAACTTTTCCCAGGCGGGAACGATCTTGTAGGAGTACTTGTCTCCGCTTGCGCCTGCAAGCTCAGCCATATAGTAGGCGTTGTAGACCTGACCCTCCTGGGTCTCGGTAACGGTGATGGTGCCTGTGTTTTCTGCCGAGGATGCCAGAGGCAGAAGCCCTACGATCAGGATCAGGGCAAGCAGAAGCGCCGAGAAAATCTTGGTCTTTTTCATTGTTTGAATCTCCTTTTATTCGATTGATTTGAAATTTCACTCTATGATGTCGAACGGTCCCGTTCATCGGGTCAGGTCTTTGCTCTCCTCTTGCCCTTCACCCTTTTTGCAAGAACGGGTGGGATCACACCCGCGGCGATGGCAAGAAGGAAGGGGATAGAGAAGACGTACAGTCCGATACCGCCGGTGGAAGGAAGCTTCATACCCGTGCTGTTGGTAAACTGCACTCTGGTGTCCTGTGTCAGCTGTCCTTGCGCGGTGTAGCTCTCAACTGAGCTTCCGTCATTTATCCTGTAGGTGGTGTGGAAGCCCTCGTAAACCCGTTCGGTTATGCGATACCTCGCCCCCTCGGGCAGATAATTGATCTCAATATACTGTCCGTTTTTCAAAAGCACGGTTTGCTCCTCCGAGTTGATGATGGCAGTGGAGAGCGCCGTGCCGTCGCTGTCGTGCAGGGTGTAGGAGTAATCGTCGATCAGCAGTGCGCCGCTTTGATCAAGCAGCTCGATGGTGAATTCAAACTGCATATCGGTGTTGGCGTTTTCCACCGTCTTTCCCACCTCCAGGGTGTTGCTTTCCACCTGGGGCGTATCGATGGATACCGAAGGGAGGGTGAACTGCATATAGCAGGTAGAGCCCGATGCGCCACGCTCGGTGTAGTAGAAGCTCAGGGTGTGCTTGCCGTACTTCTGCTCGTCGGGCATCTTGTTGATATAGTCCCACAGATTGACGTACTGTCCAACCGAGCTGTGCACGCCGCCGATGTCGCACACCAGCTGACCGTCCAAGAACACCCACATATCGTCATCTCCGTAGAAGATGTACTCAAGGTGTCCCAGATAATCCTCGGTCAGATCAAACTGCACCTCGTAGTTCATGCCGAAATAGGAGTTGTGGTCCTTGCCGTCGTCCGATTCGGGGAAGAAGCTACTGGTGGCGGCACCGAACTTTCTGTTGTTCTTTAAATTGTGGTTGCCGAACTTCAGGTCATGTCCGTTTGCACCGAAGGTGGGCGAGGAGTCCATGGGCCAGAAGTTGTTGGTATAGATGTGGGTGTAGACCTTTCCGTCGTAGGGCGAAGGATTGGTGAAATACTGCAGGTTATTGGTGGTGGTTCCGCCGATCGCCGTTAAGACGTAGGTGTCGCCCGTCCGCTCAAACTGCAGATTGTAGCCCGGCAGGATGGTCTTGCCCGTTGCCTGCTCGTGTCCGAAGAGGACGGGAGCGGAGATGCCCTTGGCATATTTCAGCGTGCCATCGGCATTCATGCCCGTCACCAGCCCGAAGGTACAGCCAAGTGTTGCCACACTGTTATACATATTGGGGGTGGTAACCACGCCCTTGGGATCGGTCCAGGTCACGCTTCCGTAGTCGGTACCCGCATTCACGTTACCGAAGGCAAGCTTGACGGTGCCCGATTTGGCGGTAAAGCTGTTGATGCCGTAATTTGAGGTCTTGGTATACCAGGTACCGTTGGTCTGGGCAGAGGTGTTTTTTCTGTTGGTGAAATTCGATGAGCCGTAGATGTAGCCGTTGGAAATATCGTAATCGTAGAAAAGCACTCCGCTGGTGTAGTCGCCCTCCACCTCGTTGTAGACCAAACGGATGACCGCACCCTCTTCAATGTAGATGCGCTTGGAGGTCGCCGAAGCGGCTCTGTTGGTGAAGGAAACGTCTGCGGGGTAGATCGTCCAGTCGCTTTCCTTCACGCTGGAAGCGCTCTTCCCTGCCTTCAGCACCCACACCTGATAAAGGGTAAAGTTGCCGTTTTCTCTGTTTCTGTCCACGTACGCCACACCCGGTGCCTTTACGTATTCGTAGGTCTTGGAGGCATATAGGGGTGCCAGCTCCAGGTGCATCGCCATCACGTAAGCCCCCACCGTCTTATCGTAATTCAGGTGGGCGTCCACCATAGCCTGGGTATTGGTGTTGGTGGGCAGCTTGCCGCCGCTGGTGTCAATGACCTGAATGGAAACGTCGCCGTCATCGTCAAAGACGGTCACGTGGGAGTAATACTGCACGGTATAAGAGGGGTTGATGGTGGAGTAGAGCGCCAAGGCCATCACATCGGAGTTGTTTGCAACCGAGGTGTTCAGCGTGATGCTTCCCTCCTTTTCGGTCTGATACGCCGTATCCTGCAGGGCAAGATCGTCGTCCACCCCTTGAATTGCGGTCAGCGCAAGCGTCTGTTCTGCACCTGACGAGGACAGGTTCTTGATGTCCGCCGTCTTCTCCGTATCCTCCGCATCCTGCAGCAGCTCCTCCTTGGAGGTCACCACGGCAGAGATCCGGCAACCCGATACGTCAAGCGCCTCTCCCTCGTAGTCGAACGCCAGACGAACCACCAAAAGCTTTCTTAAATCGGTTCCGATGTTGCTTTCGGCGTACGCCTCGTACCTTCCGTAAAGAGCCGCTGTTTGCTCCACGGGTGTTACCGTGAGTTTTACCTTGTCGCTTGATAATTCCTCAAACGCCACGTCCTCATTCTCAAATACGGCACGCCCTTCCACAGTGAAGCTGACCTTCAGATCCTCATTTTCATAAAGGAACTCGTCCTGAAGACGAATGCCCGGGGAGGGCTCCTTGGTGATTGCGGGCAGGATCAAGGCATAGGTCGTAATGAATACAGTAACCGCCGCAAGCACTCCGAAGATCCTGAAGCGGAGCATTCTTTTTCGATGCGCCTTTTGATAAATTTCTGCACGGGACGTCAATTCATTCGTCAAGTCACTCACCACCTTTCTTTTTATTTCTTATTTCTGATTGATTCTGATTTGTTCATCACTTTACCGTCCCGAAGGACTTTAACGGCCATACTCTGAAGATGATCTTTCCGACGATCTCTTCGTTGGATATACAGCCGATGGACGCATTTCTCGAGTCCACCGAGGTGGATCGGTTGTCGCCCAGCACGAACACGGTCTGCTCGGGCACGGTGTAGGGAAATTCGATGTCGCAGTCGCCCAGCATTTTTTGTCCCACATAGGGCTCGTCAAGCTCTTTGCCGTTGACGAACACCCTGCCACCTTCGTCTATCAGAATCTCGTCGCCCTCAAGCCCGATCACCCTTTTTACCAGGATGTGGTTGTTGTAATAAAGGCAACAGATATCTCCTCTTTCAAGGTCGGCAGTCTTTACCGACACCACGATGTCGCCGTTTTGGAAGGTGGGGTTCATGGAGCTTCCGTAGATCTCCAAAACCGGCATCACCAGCGTGGCGATCAGCACCGACACCGCCGCCACCACCAACAAGGCGTAGAGGGTATTCTTCAGCAGCTTTCCGTAGCGCTCCTTATATCTGACCCTGATCAGCTCGTTTTCAAGCTGCTCCGAGGAGGGCGCTTCTATATTGATCATTTCTTCCTTCATCGCCCCTCCGCATCCTTTCGCTTACTTCTTTTTCGCCTTCTCTAAAATGGCATCCGCCTCATCCTGCGCCTGCGCTATGATGGCCTTTGCCTGCGCTCGCGCCTGCGCCTGCTGCTCTTCACAGTTTTTTCTGCAGGCCTCCTCCATCCGTCGGATATTTTCCTCATACTGCTCTGCAGCTTTTTTTGCATCATCAAAGACACCGTTTAATTCCATGACCGCCCTTGCAAGATCGCCCGCTTTTTCCACCTTCAGTTCTTTTTCATCAAGCCGCGCCTGCAATGCCGCCAGCTTTTTTTCAAGAGCCTCGGTCTTGCGCGTTTGCAAGACCAGGATCTCTAAAAGCTCTCTTCGATTCAGTTTTTTTAATTCCTTGTCGGTCATCCTTCACCTCAGCCGATCCGTTCTTTCTGATACGCTTCGATTGCCGCCCGCACCTTTTCTTCGGTCAGCGGTTTTACTGCGAAGAAGGTGCATTCCAGTCTGTGGGACTGCACACCGAAGCCCTTGTCGTTTGAAAACCAGAAAACGGTCAGATCGCCTGACTGTCTTTTGGCTGCAAGCACGCCCTCCATTCCCTCGGCACCGTCGGTCAAGATCACCACCGGATCCTCGTCTTCCATTTCGGGAAGCATTTCAATGAAGGTATCGTAGTCCTCCGCATGGTAGAACTCCATTCTGCGATACTGCAAAACGGGAAGTGCGGAAAGAAGCAAGGCACACTCTTCATATTCATTTTTCTGTCCGTATACAAGAACTTTCATGCTTCCTCCCAATGTCTGACGCAATGCGTTTTTTGTTCTTACGGTAATATTATACCATAAAAAATGCGCTTTTCAATCCCCTTGACTCAAGTGGACGGAATCGCACTCAAGTGGTATTTTTTCGACTCGAACGGTAAAAAAACGACTCAAGTGGTCGTTTTCAATCCCCCATTTTTGATGAAAAGCAAAAAATATGAAAGATTTCACTTGATTTGAAGGAAAGGTTATGCTATAATTTTGTAGCGAGAAAACAAATGTTTGGGGGCGGATTTTTTGAGAGTTGCAATCGTGGACGACGACTGCGCAATGACCGCGCAGTTATCCGATCTTATATCGGAGGAGCTGGCTCATCTGGGAGACAGAGGTTTTAAGATCACCGTTTTTCACAGTGGGGAGGACTTTCTTGCCTCCTTTGAAAAGGGTGCCTTTGACCTGATCTTTCTTGATATCTTTATGAAGGAATTGACCGGCATAGACGTGGCATATCAGATCAGAAAAGAGGATACCCAGGTGATGATCGCCTTTTGCACCTCCAGCAACGATTACGCCAGTGAAAGCTACGACGTGGGAGCAAGACATTACCTGCGCAAGCCCATCACAAGAGAGAGCATCTCCAAAATGTTCAAGCGTCTGGATCTGGATGCCATAGAAAAAAGACGGACGGTAAAGCTGCCCGACGGAAACAGCGTGATCCTAAGAGACATTCTTTATACCGACTACGAAAACCACGTGATCACCCTCCACATCAAAAACCGCCCGCCTCACCGACTCCGCACCTCCCAGACCGAGATTGAGTCGCTCCTTCTCCCATACGGATTTTTCTGCTCACCCTATAAGGGTATAACGGTGAATTTCTACGCCGTAAAGGAGCTGAGTGACAGCGAGATCGTCCTTTCGGACGGCACCGTTTTACCCGTGACCCGCCGCAAGACCAAGGATGTGAAGGAAGCCTATAAAAAGTTCAAATTCGAGCAGATGAGAAAAGAGGTGGGCGGCTGATGACCGAGCCTCATTTTCTTGAAAGCGTTCTTTATTCCTCCCTCAATTTCCTGCCCCACGCTACACTTGCCGTCTACGCACTTGAGCGCAGATTCCGCTTTGGTCGGGGACTGACTCTCCTGTGCTTCCTTCTGCTTGCCGCCGCCCAAGCGGTGCTTGGTGCGATGTGTCTGCGCTCGGGCTTTCACATGGGCATCGCCTCGCTCATCAGCGTGGCGCTTCTCACCCTTTTATACTGCTTTGCCGTAAAGGCACACCCCGGAAAGCTTCTTTTTCTGGTGCTTTTCTTTACCAACACCGCCAACTTCACGGTGATTCTGGGCAAGTGTTTCGAGGGCATTTTTCTCGGACACGAGCAAGCGAAGATCTTATATTCGCTGCCCTCCTGCCTTTTTCTGGCAATCGCCCATCTGTTTTCAACCCTCCCCCTCTTCTTCTATATCCGTTCCCACATCCACAACGTGATCGACAGACAGTACGGAAAAAAGGCATGGACCTATCTCTGGCTCATTCCCGCCATCTTCTATCTCGTGTGGTTCAATCACCTTTACGAGGACGGCGACTCCGCCCTTGACGTCTCCCTGCATCCTCAGCACACCCTCTTTCTCTTTTTCATCACCCTTGGCTCGGTGCTGGTCTACCACACGGTGATCCATATGCTGTTGGAGCAGGAAAAAAACCTGCAGCTGCAGGAAAGCAACCATCAGCTTGCCGTGCAAAATCTGCAATACGAGAATTTAAAGGACCGCATCAACGAGGCAAGACACGCCAAGCACGATATCCGCCACCACATCACCGTGATGGACGGTTATTTGCAAAAGGGCGAATATGAAAAGCTTCAAAGCTACTTAAACGGCTATAAGCGCTCCCTTCCCGATGACAGCTCCATCGTTTTTTGCAAGAACTATGCTGTAAACACTCTTTTGCTCTACTTTGCACAGCAGGCAAAGAACCAGGGGGTAGACTACGACGTGGTGGTGGCAGACATTCCCGAGGATCTGCGGCTTCCCGAAGATGTGGTGTCGGTGGTGCTGGGGAACCTGCTTGAAAATGCGCTGGAGGCCTGCGCACAGCTGACCGACGGTCAAAAGAAGATCACCATTCGCGGCAAGGCATCGGATGACAGCATCTTTTTCAAGATCGAAAACAGCTATAACGGCGAGGTGAAAAAGGATAAGAACGGTCTTTACCTCTCCACCAAGCACGAGGGCAGAGGTGTTGGACTTGCCTCGGTGCGTGCCATCATCAAGCAATACGACGGCATCGTGGAGATCGACGATCAAAACGGACTTTTTTCGGTATCGGTCTTCTCGGGCATTCCGCAACCCAAACATCCTCAATAAACTCAACAAAAAAAGAAAAAAGCTTTCTCAGACTGCGTTTGAGAAAGCTTTTTATATTGAATCACTTTTTACCCTTCACCAGATCCCAGTATGCCTTTGCCGCCTGCTCGGTTTTGTTTTCTCCGAAGGAATAGTACTTTTTATGCTTCAAATCGTCAGGCAGATACTGCTGGGTAACGTAATGTCCGGGGTAGTCGTGGGGGTATTTGTAGCCCGCAAAATCGTTGCCGGGGCGAAGATGGGGGGGAATGGTCTGACCCATGCCTGAAAGCACATCTGCCTTTGCCGCCTCGTAGGCAAGGTGGGCGCCGTTTGACTTGGGGCAGGTGGCAAGAAAGACGGTCAGATTGGAAAGGGGGAGGGTCGCCTCGGGCATACCCACCCGCATAGCCGAATCCACGCAGGAATTTGCGATCACGGCAGCGATGGGATGCGCAAGACCCACGTCCTCGTTTGCAATGACCTGAAGCCGTCTGCAAGCCCCCTGCAGATCTCCGCCCTCTAAAATCTTTGCAAGATAGAAGATGGCGGCGTCGGGGTCTGAGCCGCGGATTGACTTTTGCAAGCAAGACAGCAGATCGTAGTGCACCGTGCCGCTCTTGTCAAAATTGCCGATGACCCGAGGAGTCAGGGCATCCACCGTTTCCTTGGTGATCTGCTCCTCTGCGGTATAGAAGGCGCTTTCCAGGATGTTCAAACTCCTTCGCACGTCCCCCGCCCCGCAGGAGGCAACGTGAAGCAGCACCTCCCTGTTTGCAGTACGCTTCATCTGCGCCTCGCCGTTTAAAAGAGCAAGCCCTCTTTCAAGGACGGGCAGGATCTCGGTGGGTGTGACCGCCTTGAACTCAAAGACCATCGAGCGGGAGATGATGGCGTTATACACGTACATATAGGGATTTTCGGTGGTGGAGGCGATCAGGGTGATCTGACCGTTCTCGATGTATTCAAGAAGAACTTGCTGCTGCTTTTTGTTGAAATACTGGATCTCGTCGATATATAAAAGGATGCCCTCACCGCCAAAGACCGACTCTGCACGGGCGATGACCTCCTTCACGTCCGCCGTGCTTGCGGTGGTGGCGTTTAAGTGGCAAAGCTCCATTCCGGAGATCTTTGCAATGATGGTGGCAAGGGTGGTCTTGCCCGTACCGGGAGGGCCGTAGAAGATCATATTGGTCAGATGATCCTGCTCCAGAACTCTGGTGATGACCCCTTTTTTGCCGAAAAGATGGCTTTGCCCCACCATATCGGAAAGCTTATTGGGTCTTAAACGGTCTGCGATGGGCTGATACGCCATAGTTCTCTCCCTCCTCTTTTACAGATGGTTACAGTATACTCCTTTTTTCGCCTTCTGTCAACAAATCCAATTGACTTTTTGTTCCTCCTATGATAAAATTAATCTACGATCTACAATCAACATACAGATAAGGAGAACACGTATGACTACCGACGAATTATCCGCTCTTCTTTCAAATCTTCACGACGAGCTTTCAAGAGAATACGAGCTTTCACTGACCGATCTTACGGCAAAAATTGAAAAAAGTGAATCAGAAGAGATTCTTTTAGAGCTCCTTGACAAGACTTTTCCGGAGCAAACCCGCTATAACGCCTTTTACTGCCTCAACATCCTGTACAGACGTCAAAAGGATTTTTTTAAGCTCAAAGAACTTTTT
>JAGBIB010000172.1 GCA_017935195.1 Clostridia bacterium | reverse complement strand
GTTGGCCTACCCGAAAGGATTCGAACCTTCGACCTTCAGAGTCGGAGTCTGACGCGCTATCCAGCTGTGCCACGGGTAGATTGCGGTCTATATTGTATCACAAAAATCCAGTCTTGTAAAGAGCTTTTTTGAAAACCTTTTTCAAATGAAAGAAAACTGTATTTTTATTGCATTTATTTTGAAAGAAAAGCCAAAACCCCCTTTTCAAAATGAAAAATATGTGATATAATATCTTGAATAGTATGGAGAACTGCGCAATCAAAGAGGTACGGCCGTGAGCGGAAAGATCATTTTGGAAAAACAAAGCGATAGCGAAGAGCAGACCGAAGCGCTGGGTGCCGACCTTGCAAGGCGCATTGAGGGGCAATCCGATGCCTTTTTGTGGCTGAAGGGTGATCTCGGTGCGGGCAAGACGGCCTTTGTCAGAGGAATGGCAAGCGTTCTTTGCCCGGAAGCACGGGTGTGCAGTCCCACCTACACCGTCATGCGGATGTATCGGGGCAAAAAAAACACGCTCTACCATTTTGATATGTACCGCATCACCTCCGAGGAGGATTTGGAATCGGTTGGTTTTTACGATTGTGAGGGCATCATTGCCGCAGAATGGTGCGAAAACACCCCCTACGCTCTGCCCGATCGCTATTATCTGGTGGAGATCGACAAAACGGGGAAGCAAACCAGATCCATTCGGATCAGCGAGCAGGTGGGGTAAGAAGCGCAACTCCTTGGGTGTACAAAAGAGGATTTGAACATGAAGATCTTGGCAATAGAAAGCAGTGCGGGCGTGGCGAGCGTGGCACTGTGCGAGGACTTGGCGTGCAGACATCTGGTGCAGGTTCAGTCGGAAAATACCCACTCCACCATCCTGCTGCCCCTGGTGGCCGACGCTCTTGAAAAGCAGGGATTGACGGCAGGCGATATCGACCTGTTTGCCGTGGCGGTGGGCCCCGGCTCCTATACCGGTGTGCGCATCGGTGTGGCAACGGTGAAGGGTCTTGCGGCGGCAAGCGGCACCCCCTGCGCAGCCGTTTCCACCCTTGAGGGACTGGCCCGCAACGCAGACTATTTAGAGGGGGTTATCTGCCCGGTGATCGATGCCCGCAGGGGAAGGGTCTATACCGCCCTGTTTGAAAGCAGAAACGGAGTCTTTTCCCGTTTGACCGAGGACGGTGTGCTTTCCTTTGAGGAGCTGGACAGACTCTTGAAAAAGAGAGCACGGGTGGCGTATCTTGTTGGAAGCGGTTACGATAAGGCAAGAGCGGGTCTGAAATACGAAAAGATCAAGGAAACGCCTCCTCAGCTTCGAATGGAAAATGCCTACGGTGTGGCGAAATGCGGATACCTTCGTTATCTGGCAGACCCGAAAAGCTGTCCCACCGAGGAAAAGCTGTTGCCCGTATATGCCCTGAAGACGCAGGCCGAAAGAGAGCGGGAAGAACGGCTGAAGAAGGGTTGAGCGCCCCTCATGAACAAAACAAACGTGTCCCCAATCCCTTTTTGAGAATGGAATCCCTTTGAAAAAGAGACGGGAAGAGGACAACCGAATAAAAAAGAAAGAGGAAGAGAAGATGACCAATAAGCCTATTGCACTTGCTTGCGACCATGCAGGCTTTCCCTTAAAGGAAGAACTGAAGAAGCATTTTGACGAAACCGGTGTGGTATACATAGACTACGGTACCGATTCTTTGGCATCGGTGAACTACCCCGACTATGCCCACAAGCTTTGCCGTGCCATCAAGGGCGGCGACCACGATCTGGGGATTCTTGTTTGCGGCACGGGCATCGGGATGTCCATGGCGGCAAACAAGCATGCGGGCATCCGCGCAGCGGTACTGTCCGACACCTTCTCTGCAAGAATGACCAGAATGCACAACGATGCCAACGTCCTCTGCCTTGGCGCACGGGTCGTGGGCGCAGGACTTGCCGCTGACATTGCAGATCTGTTCATCCACACCGAATACGAGGGCGGACGTCACGCCAAGAGAGTAGCCATGATCGAGGAGATCGGTGAATAAGTGCCGTTTTGTTTGCCCCAAGAAGCTTAAAACAGAAAAGCATTCTCGAAGATCCTCCCTGAGGAGGACCCCGAATTTTTATGGGAAAGGACACCCCGAGGGGTGAAAGGAAGAGCAATGAACAAGGAACTGCGGGTGGTGGCGGTGGTGCCGTCGCTAAACCCCGATGAAAAGCTGAAAAGCGTGGTGGAAGGCCTGCTGGAGCAGGGCTTCTTTAAGGTGCTTTTGGTAGATGACGGTAGCTCTGAAGACCACAAGCATCGTTTTGCCGAGTGCGTGGCGCTGGACGAGAAGGTAGAGCTGCTGGTGCATGAGGTCAACCGAGGCAAGGGCGCCGCCATGAAGACGGCCTTTGCTCACATTCTTGAAAAATATCCCAAGTGCGAGGGCGCAGTGACGGTGGACGGTGACGCTCAGCATCACCCCGAGGATTGCAGAAACTGTGCCGAAAAAATGATGGAAAAGGACTGTGTGATCCTTGGTGTGAGAGACTTTTCCGGTCCCGACGTACCCAAAAGAAGCAGAATGGGCAACCGCATTACCTCTCTTGTCTTCAAGCTCTTTTGCGGCATGAAGTTAAGCGACACCCAGACGGGTCTGCGTGCCTTCCCCATCGACGTGCTTCCTCAGATGCTCAAAACCAGGGGCGAGCGTTATGAATACGAGACGCAGATGCTGTTAGACTTCAAGTCGTTGAAGATCCCCTATGCCGAGGAAAGGATCCGCACGGTCTATATTGAGGAGAATCAGACCTCCCACTTCCGGGTGGTGAAGGATTCCTTCCGTATTTATAGGATGATTCTTGCCCATTTTTTCAAATATAGCATCACATCCTTTGCAGCGTACCTGCTGGAATACGCTCTTTATTCGGGTGTGACGGTGCTGATGAACACCACCGGTGATTACGATCTTATTGCGGTGACGGTGGTGGCCTTTGTGGCGGCAAGAGCCGTTTCGTCGGTGTTTAATTTCTTCATGAATCAAAAGTTTGTCTTCAAGGCAAAATGCTCCATTAAGAAATCTCTTTGGAAATACTACGCAGTATGCATTCCGTTGGCCATCCTCGGTCTTGCCTTCAATACGGCAGGCGTGGGCGGTGCTGTTTGGCTTGACTTCCTGCCTCCTGCGGTGGAGGAATACGTCAACCTGATCATCCATCCCCTTGTACAGGTGGTGATGTTCCTCTTTACCTTTGCGGTGCAGAGAGAATGGGTCTACAAGACCGATAGCAAGCATCGCTTTAAGAGAATAAAGAAGAGTCATAAGAACAAAAAGTGAGCAAAACAGGTAAAGACGGGACGAAAAGGAGGAATAGGATATGGCGGCATATAAAAGAATACTTTTGAAGCTCTCGGGCGAAGCGCTCAAGGGTGAGGAAAAGGGACTTTATCACTATGAGACACTGGATGAGATCTGTAAGGCCATCGGCAAATGCAGAAGTGAGGGCGTGCAGGTTGCAGTCGTCGTCGGCGCAGGAAACATTTGGAGAGGTGGCAGAGCCGACCGAAAAATGGACAGAAGCCTTGCCGATCATATGGGTATGCTGGGCACTGCCATCAATGCACTTTGCTTAAAGGATACCCTTCGGAATATGGGCATTGCTGCCGAGGTGATGACCGCTGTGGAAATGCGCACCTTCGCCCTGCCTTATGTGAAGGACGATGCGGTGAGACTTCTGGAAGAGGGAAAGGTGGTCATTTTCGGATGCGGTACCGGTTCTCCCTATTTTTCCACCGATACGGCGGCGGTGCTTCGCGGCAAGGAGATCGGAGCGGACGCTCTGCTTTTTGCAAAGAATATCGACGGTGTGTACACTGCCGACCCCGCAAAGGACAAGACGGCAAAGAAGCTTGCACACATCACCTTCAAGGAGATCCTTGAAAAGCAGCTGAAGGCCATTGACCTGACGGCAGCCGCCTTCTGTCTTGAAAACGACATGAAGATACTGGTGTTCGGCCTGGACGATCCCGAAAACATTGTGAGAGTGGCCAGAGGCGAGGCGCCCGGTACGGTGCTTGACAACGAAAATTGAGCTTTGCGGCAATAAGCCGTTTATAAAACGAGTATATACTATTTAAAAGAGAAAGGAAATTCTACTATGAAACTGGAACTGAGCGTATACGAAAGCAAGATGAAGAAGAGCATTTCGGTATTTGAATCCGAGCTGTCGGTGATCAGCGCAGGCAGAGCAAACCCCGCTGTTCTTAACGGTGTAAATGTGGACTACTACGGTGCGCCCACCGCCATCAACGCTGTGGCTGAGGTCAAGGTGACCGATGCACGCACCATCACCATCACTCCTTGGGATGGCTCGCTGCTCAAGGGCATTGAAAAGGCCATTCTGGTGGCAGACATCGGTGTGGTTCCCCAAAACGACGGCAGACTGATCCGCCTTGTGTTCCCTCAGGCAACCGAGGAGAGAAGAAAGGCGCTGTGCAAGGACGTGGCAAAGATGGGCGAGGAATGCAAGGTCAATCTGCGCAACATCCGCCGCGATGCCAACGACAAGTGCAAGGATATGAAGAAAAAGAGCGAGATGACCGAGGACGAGCAGAAGTCGTCTGAAAAGTCGGTGCAGGACCTGACCGACAAGTATATCAAGCAGGTAGACGGAATCGTTGACAAGAAGTCCAAGGAGATCATGTCCATCTGATCGCTTGATCGGAGCATCCTATCTGAAGAACAAGGCGGGCGGGTGCGTAAAATACTGCCCGCCCTTTGCCGTAAATGAGCGAATTTGAGGGAGGAATCGAAGATGTCGATGGAAGAAAGCAAAAAGCTGGTTGCCGAGAAGGGACTGAGACACATTGCCTTTATTATGGACGGTAACGGCAGATGGGCAAGAAAGAGAGGTCTGCCGCGGGAATTCGGACACAAAACGGGGGCGGCCACCTTTAAAAAGGTGATCAGCTACTGCTATGAGTGCGGAATCAAATGTGTCACCGTTTATGCCTTTTCCACCGAGAACTGGAAGCGATCCGAAAGAGAGGTCACGGCGCTGATGACGCTGTTTTCTGCGTATCTTGACGATGCCTATAGCGATCTTTCCAAAAACAATATTCGTATCATCTTTTTGGGTGACAGAGCAAGACTGCCCTCTTTGCTTGTGAAAAAGATCGAAAGCCTTGAAAAAAAGACCGAGCAGGGCGACAAGATCCTGAATATTGCCCTCAATTACGGCTCCAGAGACGAGATCCTGCACGCCGTCAACAGCCTTTTGAAGGAAGGCGCTAACGAGGTGAGCGAGGAGGAGTTTTCCAAGCGTCTCTATACCGCCGCCTCCCCCGATCCCGATCTGGTGGTGCGCACGGCGGGCGAGCAGCGTCTGTCCAATTTCCTTTTGTGGCAGGCGGCATACAGCGAATTTTACTACACCGACACCCTGTGGCCCGACATGAACGACGAGGAATTAGATCGTGCCTTTGCGGCCTTTGGCGGCAGAGTCAGACGGTACGGTGCCGTGGTGGAGTGAGCAGGACGGCTTCGGGCTTTCACATTTTTAACGACATTTCGGAAAACGAGGAGAACGGTTATGAAAACGAGAGTGATCACGGCGCTGGTGGGCCTTTGCGTCTTTTTGCCCCTGCTGATCTTTTCCCATACCTACGCAGGCTGCTTCTTGGCACAGCTTCTCTGTCTTTTTGCGGTATACGAGATCACGGGTGCCACGGGACTGCGTAAAAAATGGCATCTGTCTCTGCCATTATACCTGCCTGCGATCGGACTGCCGCTGCTGATCTTTTTTGAGGCGACCAGAGATCATTTCTTTGAGTATAGCGCCCTTGTGTTTGCGCTGATCGCCTTTTACATTATGACCTGCGCCGTTTTTTCAAGGGGCAAGATCAAGCCTACCGACGCATCGGTTCTCTTTACCATGCTGTTTTACAGCTTTATCGGCTTTAACGCCATCTATTTCTTGCGCCATCAGCCCATGGGCGGCTATCTGGTGGCGCTGCTCTTCTTAACTCCTTGGGCCACCGATATTTTTGCCTATTTTTCGGGCAGACTCTTTGGAAAGCACAAGCTCATTCCCGATGTCAGCCCCAAAAAGACGGTGGAGGGGGCGATTGGCGGCTTTGTGATGGCAACGGTGATCACCGTTTTGTACGGTCTTTTTGTGGGACTTTTCACCTCTGCCACCCCCAACTATCTTCTGCTGATCTTAGCAGGCGTGCTGATGTCCCTCTTTTCCATGGTGGGCGATCTTGTCGCTTCCCTTGTGAAAAGGCATTACGGCATCAAGGACTATAGCCGCCTTCTGCCCGGTCACGGAGGCGTGCTTGACCGCTTTGACAGCAACCTGGCGGCGGCGTACATCCTGATCATTCTTTACGAGCTGCCCTTTGGCTTCAGCTTGTTTCACTAAGGAGGATATATGAAGACCATTGCAATTTTGGGCTCCACCGGCTCCATCGGTACCCAATCGCTGGACGTGGCGGCAAGAAAGGGCTATAAAGTGGATGCCCTTGCCGCGGGACGAAACGTGAAGCTGGCAGAGGAGCAGCTTCGTCGCTTTGCTCCCCGCTATTTTGCCATGGGTGATGAGCGGTCGGCTAAGGAATTGAAGATCGCCGCAGCGGATACAAACACCAAGATCCTGTCGGGCGAAGAGGGAATTTGTGCGCTGGCAGGAATGACCGAGGCGGATACCGTCATAAACTCTATCGTGGGCAGAGCGGGTCTTCGACCCACCGTGTCCATTTTAGAGGCGAATAAAAAGCTGGCTCTTGCCAACAAGGAAAGCTTGGTGTGTGCCGGTGACATTGTGATGAAAATGGCAAAGGACAGAGGACTTTTGCCCATTTTGCCGGTGGATAGCGAGCATTCCGCCATCTTCCAGTGCCTGCAGGCAGGCAAAAAGGAGGAGGTCTCCCGCCTTCTGCTCACCGCCTCGGGTGGCCCGTTCTTCGGCAAGAAGAGGGAAGAGCTTGAAAACATGACCGCCAAGGAGGCCCTTGCCCATCCCACATGGTCGATGGGCGCAAAGATCACCGTGGACTCCTCCACCCTGATGAACAAGGGATTTGAGGTGATGGAGGCGGTGCATCTTTTTGGTATTCCCGCAAGCCGCGTGGAGGTGGTGGTGCACAGAGAAAGCATCGTCCACTCCATGGTGGAGTATGTGGATCACAGCGTGATCGCACAGCTTGCCACCCCCGATATGAGGGACTGCATCCAGTATGCCATCACCTATCCCGATAGAGAACCCTCTCCCGTGAAGCCTTTAGATCTTGCCGCCATTGGCAAGCTGACCTTTGCCGCCCCCGACAGAGAGACCTTCCCTCTGCTGAACAAAGCCACCGAGTGCCTTGAAAAGGGCGGTGTGGCAGGTGCGGTCTTAAACGGTGCAAACGAGGGGGCGGTCGCCCTCTTCCTTGCGGGTAAGATCCCCTTCAACCGTTTGTCCGAGTACGTTATCAAGGTGGTGGATGAATTTGAGGAGATCAAAGAACCCACCCTTGAGGATATTTACGCCTGCGGCAAGGAAGCCGAAAGACGGGTTCTTTCCATGGCGTAAGAGGAGAAGGGCATTTCTTCGGAAATGCGCTTTCCTATTTCATAAACACAGGAGCAATACATGGTATTTTCGGCAACCAATTTTTTGGCAGGATTGATGAACAACCAGGCGGTTTTTATTGTGATCACCGCTCTTGCCACCATTCTGCTGTTCGGCTTTCTCATTTTTATCCACGAATTCGGACATTACCTTACCGCACGGCTGTTTAAGGTGACGGTGAAGGAATTCGCCATCGGCATGGGCCCGAAGATCTTTGGATGGGTGTCCAAAAAGACGGGCATCGCCTACAGAGTCCGTGCTCTGCCCATCGGAGGCTTTGTGAGCATGGAGGGGGAGGACGAGGAGTCGGGCGACCCTAACGCCTTCTATAAAAAGGCGGTATGGAAGAGGATGATCATTACCGCCGCAGGAGCGACGATGAATCTGATCTTCGGCACGTTGCTGGCCTTCATCTATATCCTGACCTCCTCGGGGCTTGCCGCTCCGGTGGTGCATAAGTTTCAGGAGGATGCGGCATCGAGCAAATGGCTGAAGGAAAACGACGTGATCCTGAAGGTGGACGGAGAGGCGGTCTTCACGGGACAGGAGGCCTACTATGAGATTCTGAGAAGGGGTGTTGAGCCCATTGACATTTTGGTAAAGCGTGACGGGGAAAAGGTGCTCCTTGAGGACGTTGTTTTTGGAAAGCAGACCGAGCAGGGAGTGCAGTTTGGCGCACAGGATTTCTATTTTCCAAGAGAGCAAAAGACACCGCTGACCGTGATGAAGCATACCGTCAGTCAAATGCGGCTGTCGGTGAAGATGATCTACGAATCGCTTTTCGACTTGGTTACCGGGCGATACGGCTTTGAGGCGGTATCGGGGCCGGTCGGTGTGGCGGGCGAGGTCGGTGGGGCGTTGAAGGACGACCTGCAGGCAGACCCCGAAAAGGGGCAGAGCAGCAACAATCTGCTTTATCTTGCCATGATCATCACCATCAATTTAGGGGTAATGAACCTCCTGCCCATTCCCGCACTTGACGGGGGCAGACTGTTCTTTCAGTTTGTGGAGCTTGTTTTCCGTAAGCCCATCCCCCACAAATACGAGGGCTATATCCACGGTGCGGGCATCGTGATCCTGATGGTGCTCATGGCGCTGGTGGCGCTGAAGGATACCATCGGGCTGTTCGGCTAAGACAAATACGTTGTAGTTTTTAAAGAGGCTTGAAATGAACGAATACAATCAGATCAGAAGAAAAACCAAAAAAATCAAGGTAGGCAAGCTGTATATCGGCGGAGATGCACCCATTTCGGTGCAGTCCATGACCTGCACCAGAGGGTACGACGCCATCTACGGACAGATGAAGGCGCTGCAGGATGCGGGCTGTGACATCGTGAGAATGACGGTACCCGATATGGAAAACGTGCATATTCTTTCCCGCATCAAGGAAAGTGACATCACCATGCCCATCGTGGCGGACATTCATTTTGATTACAAAATGGCCATCGAAGCCGCCTATGCAGGGGCAGATAAGGTGCGCATCAACCCGGGCAACATCGGCTCGGAGGATCGGGTGAAGGCGGTGGTGGATGCCTGCAAGGCAAAGGACATTGCCATTCGCGTGGGCGTGAACAGCGGCTCGCTTGACAAGAAGAAGCTGGATAAATACGGTGCGGTGACCCCCGAGGGATTGTGCGAAAGCGCACTTGAGAACGTCCGTCTGCTGGAAAAGTATGATTTTGAAAACATCGTGGTGGCGGTCAAGTCCTCTTCGCCCTATAAAATGGCGATGGCAAACAGACTGATCGCCGAAAAATGTGACTATCCCATCCACCTTGGTGTGACCGAGGCGGGTACGGCACGTCTGGGTGAGGCAAAGGGTGCGGCAGGCATTGGCGGAATGCTCCTTGCGGGCATTGGCGATACTCTGCGTTTCTCGCTGACGGCAGACCCCGTGGAGGAGGTATACTGCGGCAGAAGACTGCTGGAAGCCCTGGGGTTTGACGACAAGAGCCTTCTTGAGCTGGTATCCTGCCCCACCTGCGGCAGAACGATGATCGACATCGTAGGCATTGCCGAGGAGTTTGAAAGACAGGCGCTGACCTTGAAGCTGACGAGAAAGACCAAGGTCGCCATTATGGGTTGCGTGGTCAACGGCCCCGGTGAGGCGGCAGATGCCGACGTGGGCATCGCAGGCGGCAAGGGCGAGGCGGTCCTCTTCAAGAAGGGACAGATCGTTTGTAAGCTCCCCGAGGATCAGCTGGTTTCCAGACTGATCGAAGAGATCAAGGCAATGCAGTGATGGATGGTCGGGGCTCTGCCCCGACACCCCGTCCAAGGCGCTGCCTTGGAAAACCGCCAATCCCTTTTTGTAAAAAGGGATTGGATCCCCAAAAACTTTTGATGGTTTTTCTATGGGAATTTGAAAAAAGTTGCGATACGGGATCTGAAAATTTGTTACGGCATACCCAAGTCCTTCCCAAAGTTTCTTGGCGGGTTTTGGGGCAGCGCCCCCCAAAGTAATCCCCTTTAAACGAGGCAAATCGGCTACACAATATTCCAACTCCGTCCAAAGTTTTTGAAGTTCCAAGAAACTTTTTGGGGAAAGTTTCTTGGCGGGTTTTGGGGCAGCGCCCCCCCAAAGTAATCCCCTTTAAACGAGGCAAATCGGCTACACAATATTCCAACTCCGTCCAAAGTTTTGGAAGTTCCAAGAAACTTTTTTTAAAAAGTTTCTTGGCGGGGCTTGGGGCAGCGCCCCAATATAAATATAATTATTAAAATTTAGGTTTTATATACCGAGAACGCACCTGAAGTGCAAAGGAAGAGAAAAATGAATAACGAAGTGAATTTTTTCACGCTGTTTAAGCGTTTTGAGCCGACAGAGGAGCAAAGGGCTCTTTTGTTGTCGGCAACCGATATCCATCGACAGATCGACAGGGAGAACCGTCGGGTAAAGGTGCGCTTTTTTCTGCCGCAGACGGCAGAAAAGGAGCTTCTTTACGAGATCGAGCAGGGGATTGCGGTCGCATACGAGTTAAACGGCGTTTTTTTGATGCCCCGCTATCCTGCAGAATGCTTCACCCGGGACTATTTTCGGCAGATCGTGAAGGAATCGGAACGGGTGGGCAGCGTTTCGAGGGGCTTTTTTGACGAATATTCCTACGATTTTGACAGCGCAAAGAGGGAGATCCTTCTGCACCTGCCCTGGGGGACGGGCGGCATCAGCCTGCTTCAGAGAGCCAAGATCTGCGAAACGCTGGAGCAGATCATCGAAAGTGAGTTCGGGGTGCGCTATGAGGTGCGCATCAAGCAGGGAAAGAGTGCCGAGAAGGAATATGAGGATTATACCACCGACCAGAAGAGCCGCTTAAAGGAAATGATGAAGGGCGGTTTTGCCACACCCATCCCCACAGCACCCCCTCCTCAAGCGGGAGGTTACGGCGGCGGATTTGGTGGCGGGTACGGCGGATATGGCGGCAAAAAGGAGGAGGTGCCTGCCGCAGAGCCTCGCTTTGCCACGGTGATCAAGGGCGAGGAAGGCGACCCCGAGGAGATATCGGCAGGCATTTACAAGGTGGGCTATCTGACCCTTGACGTAAACGAAGCCGAGTCGCTTTACGGGCAGGACGAGCCCCCCTTCAAAATCACCCCCACCGCCCTTTGCCGATTGACCTCCCAGATGCGAAACGTGACGGTGATGGGACAGATCGACAGCTACGAATCAAAGCTGACCAAGGGGGAGGCACGCATCATCATGACCATCGGACTGACCGACTATGTCAGCTCGGTGACCGTCAAGCTGTCGGTGGACAACGACGATGCGGGAAAGGCTCTTGACAAGACCTTTTCAAAGGCGGGGAAGACCATCCGCAGAGGGGTGCAGACCATGATCACCGTCTATAATCTCTGTCTTGCGGTGACGGGCAACTACAAGATCGACCGCTTTGACAAGAGTGGCGAGGTGGTGCTGGATGCCACACGCATTCTGAAGATCAAAAAGGTGAAAAAGACCGACGATGCTCCCGAAAAGCGGGTAGAGCTTCATTTACATACCAACCTTTCCACCATGGATGCCCTCATTATTCCCGAGTTTCTTGTGGAAACGGTGAAGGATTGGGGGTGGGACACCATTGCGGTCACCGACCACGGCAACGTTCAGTCCTATCCGCTGATGCTGGACAACACCGTGAAGACCGACATCAAGGTGCTTTACGGAATGGAAGCCTATTTTGTGGACGATACGGCACGTGCCGCCTACGGAAATGCCGTGGGTTCCTTTGAGGACAGCGAGTTCGTGGTCTTTGATATTGAGACCACCGGTCTTTCCGCCGCCAGCTGTGCCATCACCGAGATCGGCGGCGTGCTGATCAAAAACGGGCAGGTGCTTGACCGCTTTTCCACCTTCGTAGATCCCGAAATGCCCATTCCCGAGCAGATCGTCAAGTTAACGGGCATCACCGACGAAATGGTGCAGGGGGCTCCGTCTCAAGAGCAGGCGGTGCGCAGCTTTCTTGAGTTTGCGGGCGATCGGATGCTCATTGCTCACAACGCCAACTTTGACACCGGCTTTATCCGCAAGGTGTGCGAGGAGCATCATATTCCCTTTGAAAATGCCTACCTTGATACCGTTCCCCTGTCAAAGTACGTCAATTCCGACCTGAAAAAGCACAAGCTGGACGTTCTTGCCGAGCATTACGGTCTGGGGGACTTTGACCACCACCGTGCCTTTGAGGATGCCGAGATGCTGTCGATGATCTTCTTTAAGATGTGCGATCAGCTAAAGAGCGAGGGCATCTACACCTTGGAGCAGATGGCGCTGGGGATGAGCGATAAGGCAGACCCCAAAAAGCTGCCCACCTACCACATGATCATCTTTGCAAAGGATCTGGTGGGACTCAAGAACCTTTATAAGATCGTTTCCAAAAGCTATCTTGACTACTTCCATAGAGTCCCCCGTGTGCCCAAAACGGTGCTTGATACCTACCGCGAGGGGCTGATCATCGGTTCTGCCTGTGAGGCGGGGCAGGTGTATAAGGCGATCCTTGAAAAAATGCCTTACGAGCGCTTAAAAGAGATCGCCTCCTACTACGATTATTTGGAGATCCAGCCGCTGATCAACAACCGCTTTATGATCGCCAACGGCACGGTGTCCTCTGACGAGGAATTGATGGACATCAACCGTCGCATTTGTGCGTTAGGCGAGGAGATCGGCAAGCCCGTGGTTGCCACCTGCGACGTGCATTTTCTTAAAAAGGAGGACGATATCTACCGTCAGATCCTGCAGGCGGGCATGAAGTATAGCGACTACGACCGTGATTCGGGTTTATATCTGCGTACCACCAAGGAAATGCTGGAGGAATTTGCCTATTTGGGCGAGGAAAAGGCATACGAGGTGGTGGTGACCAACACCAGAGCCATTGCCGACAGCATCGAGAAGATCCGTCCCATTCCCGACGGCACCTTCACTCCCAAAATGGAGGGTGCGGAGGAGGATCTGCAGAATATGTGCTGGGAGCGGGCGAAAAGGATGTACGAGCACGAGGGGGTCATCCCGCCCCAGGTGTCGGTACGTTTGGAAAGAGAGCTGCAGTCCATCATCAAGCACGGCTTTGCGGTATTATATATGATCGCCCAAAAGCTGGTGTGGTATTCGGAGAAGGAAGGGTATCTTGTGGGCTCCCGTGGCTCGGTTGGCTCGTCCTTCGTTGCCACCATGGCGGGCATTTCGGAGGTAAATCCTCTGCCGCCCCACTATTATTGCCCCGATTGCCGCTATTCGCAGTTTATTGAGGACGGCTCGGTCGGCTCGGGCTTCGATCTGCCCACCGCCTACTGTCCCAAGTGCGGTGCAAAGCTTTGTCAGGACGGGCAGGATATTCCCTTTGAGACCTTCCTTGGCTTCCACGGCGACAAATCCCCCGATATCGACTTGAACTTCTCGGGCGAGGTGCAGGGCAGAGTACATAAATACACCGAGGAGCTGTTCGGCAAGGAAAACGTCTTCCGTGCGGGCACCCTTGGTACCCTTGCCTCAAAGACCGCCTACGGCTATGTGATGAAGTATCTTGAGGAGAAGGGGATCAAGGCAAACAAAGCCGAGATCAACCGTCTGGTAAACGGCTGCGTGGGCGTGAAGCGCACCACCGGTCAGCACCCCGGCGGTATCGTGGTTATCCCAAGAGAATACGACGTTTACGATTTCACCCCCGTTCAGCATCCTGCGGACGACCCCAATTCGGACATCGTCACCACCCACTTCGCCTTCGCCTTCCTGCACGATACCATCTTGAAGCTTGACGAGCTGGGGCACGATATTCCCACCAAATATAAGTGGCTTG
>JAGBIB010000171.1 GCA_017935195.1 Clostridia bacterium | reverse complement strand
TACGGCGCAGACACCCTGCGCACCTACGTGCTCTTTATGGGCGAATACGGCACCGCCGCACCTTGGAACGAAAGCTCGGTGAAGGGCTGTAAGAGATTCCTTGACAGAGTGGCAGACCTGCCCGCCAAGGTCAAAGGCGAGGGAGAGACCGCGGCGCTGACCTCGGCACTCCACAAGACCATCAAGAAGGTCTCCTCCGATATCGAGGAGATGAAGTTCAACACCGCCATCGCCGCCCTGATGGGACTTTTAAACGAGGTCGACAAGGTTGAAAGCATCACCAAGGACGAATTCTCCGTGATCCTTCGTCTGCTGTGTCCCTTCGCACCCCACCTTTGCGAGGAGCTGTGGGAGCAGATGAAGGGCGAGGGCCTTTGCTCGCTGGCAAGCTGGCCCACCTACGACGAGGCAAAGACGGTGGATGCCATGGTGGAGATCGCTCTGCAGATCTGCGGCAAGTTCCGCGGCACGCTGATGATCTCCAAGGATGCGGGCAAGGACGAGCTTCTTGCCGCTGCCAAGGCTGAGCCCAAGATCGCTTCCATGCTGGAAGGCAAGACCATCGTCAAGGAGATCGTGGTTCCCGGCAAGCTTGTGAACATCGTTGCAAAATAAGACTCCAAAAAAAATCTTACAAATTAGCCGATTTCTATTGACAAGAAGAGAGAAAAGCGGTATAATATAAAAGATGAATGTCTTGTGATTACGAGGGGAGGGATATAAAAATGGCAGAAGTTAGAGTTAAAGAGAACGAAACTCTCGATAGCGCTCTTCGTAGATTCAAGAGACAGCTCGCACGCTCCGGTGTACTCTCTGAGGTTAAGAAGAGAGAACAGTACGACAAGCCCAGCGTGAAGAGAAAGAAGAAGTCTGAAGCTGCAAGAAAGCGTAAGTTCAAGTAATTTGTCAAAAAATGGCGCTCCGCATCAAGCGGAGCGCTTTTTTTGCGCCCTTTTAAAAAAGTAAAAAAAGAAGGCGCCCTATTGACAAATGGGCGCTCCCATGGTATAATTCAGATGGTACAGATAATACAGATGATACAGATACGCCAAAAGGAGGTGGGGAAGATGCAATGGAAGCTGTCGGGCAAGCAGGACGTATATCTGGAAATTGCAAACAGATACAAGGAATATATCCTGCTTGGACTGCTGAAGGAGGGTGAAAAGCTGCCCTCGGTGCGCACTGCGGCGGGAGAGCTGGGAGTCAACCCCAACACCGTAGCCAAGGCATACGCTCTGCTTGAGGAGTGGGGATATATCTGCGCTCTGCCCAAAAAGGGGGCGTTCGTCTGCTATACGCAGGAGCAGTCCCCCCAAAAAGCCCCCGACAAAGAGGACGTGGCACAGATTGCGGCACTCAAAAGCAAAGGACTATCCAAAGAACATCTTTTAAAGATCATTGAGGAGGTATACTCGGATGATTGAAGTGAAGAATTTAAACCATTCCTTCGGCAAGCATCAGGTGCTTGAAAACATCAACCTCACCCTGCCCGAGCATACGGTCATGGGGCTGGTGGGCATCAACGGTGCGGGCAAATCCACCCTTTTGCGCCTGATCTCGGGCGTTTATGCGCCTCAAAGCGGCGAAATTCTCATTGACGGCATCAAAAACACCGACGAAAATGCCCGCAAATCCCTCTTTTTCCTGCCCGACGATCCCTACTACACCATCTACACCACGGGCAATAAAATGTTTGAGCTGTATAAGGTTTTCTTCCCCGCAATGGACAAGAAGCTCTTTTTGCACTATTTAGACACCTTCAAGCTGAAGGCATCCAAGCCCATCCGCAACTTTTCCAAGGGTATGCGCCGTCAGCTCTATATCGCCTTAGCCCTTTCGGCAAAACCCAAGTATATCCTGCTTGACGAGGCATTCGACGGTCTTGATCCCCTCTCCCGCCTTGCCTTCAAGCACGCCATCAACGTGGCGGTGGAGGAGGGCGGTGCCTCGGTGCTGATCTCCAGCCATGCCCTGCGAGAGCTGGAGGACTTTTGCGACTCCTACGTGCTCATCGACAACAAAACGGTGGCAAGCTCGGGCGATCTTGCCGAAAAGGTGAACCGCTACTGTAAATTCCAGCTTGCCTTCAAGGAGCCACCCGCCGAGGATGCCTTCAAAGGCCTGCCTGCCCTATCGGTAGAGCAGACGGGCAGATTCGTGCGCATCGTCTTGGAAGGCGATGCCGAAGAAATGAAGGAAGCGCTCCAAGGGCTTGACCCTGCCGTCCTTGAGGAAATGCCCATGGACTTTGAAGAGCTGTTCATTCACGAGGTGAAGGAAAGGGGGTATATGAGATGAAAACCTTTTTCAGATATTTCGGCTATCAACTGAAGGATTCTGCCCTGCGCACCATCGTCGTCAGTCTGTTCTCCTTCTTTTACACCATGTCCTTGGCAGATACAGGCATCTTTTTGGATCACGTCTATAATGCCGATACGGGCAGATACGACAGAGAAGTGGCAAACTGCTATCTGATCTTCTTTTATATCCTGCTCATCATTTTGGTCTACGTGATCCCCATGATGGAGCTTTCCAGGTTTAAAAACAGAAGGAATTTAGACACCCTGTATTTTTTTCCGCTGAGTCGGACGAAGCTGGCGCTCGTTCACTATTTCGTGGGCATTCTGCAGTTTTTGGCGGCATACACCCTCAGCTTTGGGGTGGTTGCCTTCTGCATCATCGAGATTCCCCTGTTTTACCAGTCCTTCTTGATCCCCTGCTATTTGGGAATGCTCTTCTCTTCCCTGCTGGTCTACACCTTCGTTTGCTACCTCTTTTCCTCGGAAAATACGGTGTTTGACGGCGTGGTCACCTCTCTTTGGTGGATCGCCCTGCCCACCCTGGTGTACCTTATTCCCCGAACCATCCATTCAAGCTTCGATTTCGGGAAGCCCTCCGCCTTTTGGTACGTGCTGTTCGGCCCCATGATCCTGTTTGGCGAGGTCTTTTCCGCCTGCTTTGAATTTGGTGCCTCGGCAACCGGTGATGCCATCGACTATTTCAAGGAAGAGTGGTATATGCTCCTCATCTGGACCGCCCTTGCAGGGCTGGCGTTCTTCCTATACCTACGCACCTTTCAAAAGAAGGGTGCCGAAAAGGCCGGCGCCCCCTCCTCTTCACCCGTGGGACTGCAGTTCCTCATTCCCGCCTGGGGATATCTGGGCTTTTGGTTCGTATTACAGCTTGATTCTGCCATTCTGATCTTTATGACCATCCTCTCCATTCTGATCGGCTATTTCATCCTGCGCAGAAGCTTCAAGCTGAAAAAGAAGGATCTGCTCTGCGCTGCACTCACGATTTTTCTGGCCCTTGCCGTCTTCCTTGCGGCACCGCAGGCAGAAAGGCTGATCGAAAGGATCGCGTCGGAAAAAGACCCCGATTACACCCTTGTGACCACCCCGAATTTCGACGAGGTGGAGGCACCCGTCTTTCTGCAAGGCTGTACGCCCAAAGAATTTGGTGCCACGATCAAACGCTTCTCAAGCTACTCTGACAAGCAGGGCAACGTTGACGTGTATATGGAGCTGTCCTTTTCCGAAAAGGAACTGATGATGAACTATCTCGATCTGCTTCGAGCCGATGCGGCAGACCCAAATGCACCCTATTCGGGACTCTATGCGCTTTCCTCCTCCTTGATTGACGGACACACCACCCTGTTTTCCACAAAATACACCCTTGATTCGATAGCGACCCCCACAGCAGGCTGCATCCTCACCATTTCGAGACGCAACGATAAAAAATGCATTATGGAGTGTGACTACGGTGTCATCAGCTATTCAAAGGAGAGTCTCACCGTGATCCAGAGCTACTGTCACGGAAGCTTTGAACGAGGTGCGGTAAAAGGCATCCCCGTTCTGGCAACGAAATATTTCCACAACGGATTCAAGGTCAGCTTTAAAGAGTAAAGCAGCCCTCTCTTTCCAAAAAAAAAAAACGCAAAAAAGTGCGAGAAAGGAAGTTATGATGTTTAAAAAACTGAAAGCAGGTATTGCTCTGCTGATCGTGGGGAGTATGCTTTTTTCCTCATCCTGTATGATCAATTTTTCCTACTTTTATGATCACGATCAAAAGCTGGCAAACAGCTTGGTGGATGCCTTGAAGCAAAAGGACAAAAACAGCGTGAGAAAGCTGTTTTCTCAAAATGCCATCAGCGATGCAAAGGATTTTGAAGGGCAACTTGACGATCTGTTTGAATATGTGAGCGGTGAGATCAACTCCGTTACCGAGCCTCATTCCAGTGAATCTGCCTCTGCACATTACGGACACGTTGTTAGAAAGCTTTACGGAACCTTTCGCATTTCGATAAACAATACGACTTATACCGTTGATTACTGCAAATGCATCAAAGACACCGACGATCGAAAAAACGTGGGCGTTGTATCACTGCGTGTATATCCTTCAAAAGATGCCGATTTCTATGATCCCGAAAACGATTCCGAATACAAGCCAAACGGCTTCCCCATTGTGCATCCGGATACGATACTGGACGTTCCGGGCATCTTCACGCCCCAAGCACCCGAGGTGATCCTCGAAAACGAGGAGGATTCTCTTGTCAAGAGGGTCATTGATGCGCTTGGGATTTGGAACAAGTGCGGAATACGGAATGCCTTTGCCTACAGCGTTATGAAATCAGACGGTTATGAGGAACAGCTCTCCTCCCTTTTCGACTACTTTGAAGGCACCTATCAATCTCTTGTTCGCAGAGAATACAGCGAAGAGGAGACGATCCTTCACGGAAACGTGGTGATTTTGGAAACAAGGGCAGTATACGAGGTGAAGACCGACAAGGAGGATTACCTGTTCATCCTCTACAGCACCCCAAAATACAATGCCGATCCTAAAATGAGGGGCATCCAATCCCTTCGAGTGATCCGTGCCGCAGACGAGGCACTCTATTTCCCCGACTGGTCGGTGGTGGAAGAGAATCCGGGCATTTTCGTGCCTCAGGAATGACACGCCTTTCAAGAAAGCGAGGTATACTACCGTGAAACGAAACGTCCATTTCAAGCTTTTCCCCTTCATTCTCGCGCTTTCTCTCCTGCTTGCAGGATGCAGCAGCCTTTACGGTGCACCCAAATCCATCGGCAACGGCGAAAAACGCTATCTTACCGGCTTTTACGGCGATCTGTACGTTCATGAATTTGAGCGTTCCGGTCATACGATTGCAGTGAAGGGGGAGGAATACCGCAAGGTCAAGCACAACCGATTCGAGCTTTACCACGGCTATGTGGGCCCTTACTCCTCAGGGACCATCTATTGTGCCGAGGATCAATTTGAAGAGGCGTGCCGCTACTATGCCGATCCCGAAAACTTCAACTATTATTTGGTGATCCGAAATGTGCTTACCATAACCCTAAAGGACATTGATACACAGCTTTTTGAGGAATTGATGCTGTTTGCCTCAAAAAATGCCTATGATCCCTTTGATTCATTTCACAACAAACAGATTGAAACGGAAGAATTCCCTGCATCGGAAGAGTATTTGGAAAAGGAGATATCCTTTTACAAAGCCAGCAAGGACGATCTCTTCAGACTCGGAAGAGACTACACCTTCTTCATCATTGAGGGAGAGTTGTATCTGCTTTATTTCTATAGCGGAAACGGCGAAGAGGAAACGGTGATCGTTTCCAAAGTGCCCGAAACACTATCCGAATACTTCATCGAGTTGGCATCCCCCCATCTTTGATCAAAATACCGCCCGCTTCCCTTCAAGGAAGCGGGCGGTTTCGTTTGGTTGGTTATTTCACGGCGTTTGCTTGAAAGGGATTGATGCCTTACACTGCCGTATTGGTTTTGCCGGTATAGAAGTCCTCAAAGACCTTCCAGTTGTTTTCGCTGAGATAGTCCTTTTTGATGTCCTTGCCCGAGAATTCGGAGAGCTTGTCCACGAAGGTGGTGAAGCGTTCCCATCTCTCAAAATCGTTCTGGGTGTAGCCGTTATCCTGGAACCAATGGAAGGTCTCGATAAAGGGATCCCAGCCGAAATCGTATGCCATCAGAAGGAAGAGTCTTGCGGCGGCAAAGAAGCCGTACACCGTTTCCATCGCACCCTTGTGCGCATGGATGTCAAGACCCTCTGCCATGGTCTCATAGGTGAAGCAGGTGCCCGAACTATAGTCAGCCGATGCACAGCCGAACACCAAGCCGTCGGTTGCCTTGTGGTCCTCGGTCAGCTTCCAGATCACATAGCAAAGCTTCAGATCTGTCCAAGCTTCACTTTCAAAGTTCCAACCCCGCTGAGAGTCGAACATATGACCCAGCTCGTGAAGCATACCGAAGGACATATCCATAATGTTCAGCTTCTTGGCTCTCTGCGCTACATTGTATAACTCGCTCTTCATGAAGCCTTTGCTGGCATTGATGAAATTGTAGTTATCCGAAACGCCTGCAACGTATCCAAGATCTTCCCATCCGCTGATAATGAAGATATCGTAGGGTCTGAAGCCTGTCAGCTCTACCTCAGCATCTACAGCCTCCTGCATCCAGTTCGTCCAGTCCTTCATGAACTCGTCGGTCAGACCCACACCGTCTCTTCTCTCGGTGAAGGAGTAGGGAATTCTGATAAAGACCTCGCCCTTATCCGAAACAAATTCCTCGTATTCGGGGTGAGCACCCGCCTTGGTGATCTTAAAGAGCTGATTCTTATCGTTTTCATCTCTTGCCGCAAGACCCACCTTGCCGTCCTCCAAAACAGAGAGACAAATGGGCATCTGGCTATGGCTCATCATGGGAACCAGACGGCAACTGCCGTCCTCATAGTTCTCCACTGTCCAAAGACCCTTGTCCTTGGCATTGTAGCCGTCGTTTTCCACCACCAGCTTGGCTTTATCGGGCAGGAAGTTGCTGATCTTCATGTTTCTTGTCTCGTTATCACCCAGATAAATGGCGTAATAGCGATACTTCATGCCATCCTCGAGCCGCTCCTTGATGTGAAAGGTAAAACGGGCATTTTCTTCTTTTTTGTAGTCTAAAACAAACTTGTTGGTATTGTCGATAGATAGCTTTTTGCCATCCAGCGTTTCGATATTGTAAACGCCGTAGGATTGTCTCAAATCCTGATCCGCATAAGGAATCTCCTCCTCAACAGAAGCAGAGGGAGCGGAGGGCGAGGAAGGCAAAGCGCTCTCTTCTACAGAAGGAGAGGCAGAGGGCGTGCTTCCCACAGGCTCTTCCGTGGTGGTTTTCTTATTCGAGCAAGCGGTAGCCAAAGGAAGAACGCACAATACCACCAGTATCAATGCAACAACTCTTTTCATAACAAACTCCTTTTTTAAACAGCCTGATTGGTCTTACCTGTGTAGAAATCAATGAATATCGGCCAGCTCACCTTCAAATATTTTTCCTTCACGTCAACTCCGGCATACTCCGAAAGCTTATCAACAAAGGTGGTAAAGCGGTCAAGACGCTCATAGTCACTCTGGGTCTTTCCGTTATCCTGGAACCAATGGAAGGTCTTGATGAAGGGTTCCCATCCAAAATCATAGGTCATCAGCAGGAATTCTCTTGCAGCTCCGTAAAATCCGTAAACGGTGACCATGGCACCCTTGTGGGCATGGATGTTCAGACAATCATCCAGAGTCTCATAAGTAAAGCACTCCGTCACACCCCTATAGTCTGCAGGAGCGCAGCCGTAAATAAAGCCATCGGTCTTTTTGTGATCCTCGGTCATCTTGTAGACCACATAGCAAAGCTTCAGGTCGGTCCACGCCTCGCTTTCAAAGTTCCAAGCTCTCTGAGAGTCAAACATATGTCCCATCTCATGAAGAAGCGCAAAGGACATATCGTACATATTCAGCTTCCGCAAACGCAGAGGCATCAGCTTCAGCTCGGTGGCCATAAACTTCTTGTCCACCACGATGGTGTTGTAGTTGTCCACCACACCTGCCACAATATTCTGATCCTGCCAGCCGTCGATCACGATCACGTCGTAGGGCGTGTAGCCGGTCAGAGCAATCTCCGCCTCGTAAGCCTCTTGGAAGTGATCGGCAAACAGCTGCATAAACTCAGCGGTGAGATAATTTCTTCTGTTGCCCGTCAGATCATAATCCACACGGATCACGATGTTTCCCTTTTTGCTCACATATTCGTCAAAACGGTCGCTCTTGGCCGCTTTTTCGATGACAAACAGCTGTCCGTCGCTTCCTTCGTCACGCTCTTTCACAGATGCCTTGCCATCCTCAACAGTCAAATATCCCCCGTTTGCCTTGTTCTGCACAAGAGCAAAGCCATTTTCAAAGGTGATCTGCCACAGAGAAGCATCGGAAAGCTTGTATTTTTCCTGCGAAGCATACAGCTTGCTCTTGCCCTCGTGAAAGGAGATCGCTCTGGATTCATCGTCGCCCATATAAATGCCGTAGCCACCGTCCTCGGTCTTTTGGTGAACGGTAAAACGGGCATCCGTTTCTCTGCTTGAATTGATCTTCACGTTTCCGCTTTGGAAAGCCAGCTTGTCACCGCTCTTGGTGGTCAGATAGTACACACCGTAAGCCAGCTCGTCATTTTCCTCGGTCGCTTGAGAAGACGAGGTGATCTTCTCCGAAGAGATAATCGGATCAAGGGGAGAAGGACTTACCTGCGTTTCACCGCCCGTGCTTTCAGAGGGCGCATCTGCGGAGGAGCTTTCCCCATCACCTGCGGGATCAGTGGTCTTTTGTCCATTGGAGCAAGAGACAAAAACCCAACCAACCATCAACAGGGTCAATATCAATGCCAAAATTCTTTTCATAACGGGTCATCCTTTCAAATGATTGTTTTACAATTCAATCATACCATCAATAAGACGAAAAGTCAACGGCATCTTGCCAAAAATGCACCTTTTTTTAAAAAAACAACCCTATTTTCGTCCCTTTTTCGGGGAGCTTGGCATTCTGCGCCATTTAACGGCAAAAAACATGATCCGCCGCAAAAAAAATCTCCCGAGAAAATGCTCTCGGGAGATCATTTCAGATTGTTTTTTGCGCTTATGCGGCAATCAGTACATGCCGCCCATGCCACCGCCCATGCCTGCGGCAGGATCAGCCTTTACGGGCTCGGGCTTATCGGCAACCACAGCCTCGGTGGTCAGCACGGTAGAGGCAATGGAAGCCGCATTCTGCAGAGCAGAACGGGTCACCTTGGTGGGGTCAACGATACCTGCCTCGATCATGTCCACATACTTTTCAGCGTATGCGTCAAAGCCGTAGTTCTTCTTGCCGGAGGAAACGATCTTGTTCACGATCACAGAACCCTCGAAGCCTGCATTTGCTGCAATCTGACGAACGGGCGCTTCCAGCGCCTTCAGTACCAGCTGAACACCGGTCTTTTCATCACCGCTTGTGGTCTTCAGCAGAGCCTTCACATCCTTGATTACGTTCAGATATGCAGTACCGCCGCCTGCAACGATACCCTCTTCCACAGCCGCTCTGGTTGCGTTGAGTGCGTCCTCGATGCGCAGCTTCTTTTCCTTCATTTCCACCTCGGTAGCCGCACCTACCTTGATGACTGCCACGCCGCCTGCCAGCTTCGCAAGGCGCTCCTGCAGCTTTTCT
>JAGBIB010000170.1 GCA_017935195.1 Clostridia bacterium | reverse complement strand
CCTCGCCGCTCTTGGGGTCGATGCACGCCATATATAAGGTCGAGCCGATCATATTTTCTCTGGAGGCGGCGATGATGGCGTTTGCCTCGGCGTGCACCGAGCGGCAAAGCTCGTAGCGCTCGCCTCTGGGGATCTTCAGCTGTTCTCTGCGGCAATAGCCCAGATCAGAGCAGTTCTTTCTGCCTCTGGGCGCACCGTTGTAGCCGGTGGAGATGATGGAATCGTTTTTCACGATGATGGCGCCAAAGCAGCGCCTCAGGCAGGTGCCTCGCTCTGCCACCGTCTGTGCGATGTCCAGATAGTAGTTGGTTTTGCTGACTCGTTCCATAAGAAGGATCCTTTCAAGTTCATTCGGGAATATTCATGGGTTTCGACGTTGTTTTCGTTCTTTTTTGCGGCAAAGCGCCCTTTTTGGGGGCCTTTCCCACCGTTATTTGCAATCGTACCAGCTTTGCCCCATGTTCAGGTCTGCCGTCAGGGGGATTCTCAGCTTTACGGCGTTTTCCATTTCTCTTTTTAAGATCTCTGCGGCTTTATCGGCATCTTTTATGCTTGCCTCCACGATCAGCTCGTCGTGGACCTGCAAGATCAGCCGTGCCTCAAGTCCTGCCTCCTTTAGAGCCTTTGCCACCCTGACCATGGCGATCTTGATGACATCTGCCGCAGACCCTTGGATGGGACTGTTCATTGCCACCCGCTCACCGAATTTTTTCAGCATTCCTTTGCCCGAGGTCAGCTCGGGGATATAGCGCTTTCTGCCAAACATGGTGGAAACGTAGCCGTCTCTCTTGCCTGCCTCCACCTGATTTGAAAGGTATTTTTCAATGCCCGGGTAGGTGGCAAAGTAGCCTTTGATATAGTCGTCCGCCTCCTTGCGGCTGACGCCCAGGTCATCGGCAAGGGAGAAGGCGGAAATGCCGTAGACAATGCCGAAATTCACCGCCTTGGCGTTCTTTCTCTGCACCGAGGTCACCTCCTCCACAGGGGTGTGGAAGACCTCGGATGCGGTGACGGTGTGGATATCCACGCCGCTGTTAAAGGCGGCGATCATATTTTTATCCTCTGAAACGTGGGCAAGGAGTCTTAGCTCGATCTGGGAATAGTCGGCATCGATGAGCGTGTTGCCCTTTTCTGCCACGAAAAAGCGCCTCAGCTCCCTGCCAAGCTCGGTTCTCACGGGGATATTCTGCAAATTGGGCTCCACCGACGATAACCGCCCCGTGGCAGTGACCGTCTGGGTGAAGCAGGTATGCACCCTGCCGTCCTGCCCCGCCACCTTCAAAAGTCCTTCGGTGTAGGTGGAGCGGAGCTTTGCCAGCTGTCTGTAGTCCAAGATGGCGTTGATGATGGGATGATAGGGGCGGAGCTTTTCAAGCACCTCCGCATTGGTGCTGTATCCGCTTTTGGTCTTTTTTAAAACGGGCAACGACAGCCGCTCAAAGAGGATCTCGGAGAGTTGCTTTGGCGAATTGATGTTGAATTTTTGCCCTGCAAGGGTGTAGATCTCCTCCTCTGCCGCAGAAATCTGCCCGGCAAGATAGTCGGAAAAGGCGGAGATGCCCTCTTTGTCCACCAAAAACCCCGCTTGCTCGCAGTCGGCAAGCACTTTTGCCAAAGGAAGCTCGATCTCCCTATAAAGAGCCCACTCGCCCTGCCCTTCAAGCTCCTCCCGGAGAACCCTTGCAAGCTCCAAAACCGAATGGGGCTCTTCCCTTTCGACCCCTATCGACAGATAGCGACGGGCAAGGGCAGGCAGAGTGAAGTCGCCGTCGATGGACGAGCGCACATAGGCGGCAAGCATGGGGTCGTCTGCCGCTTCAAAATCGAAAATGCCCGAAGAAAAAAGACGTTTATAAAGACTTTTGCAGTCAAAAACGGCGATCTGCCGCTCTTTTTCTTCAAAAAATGCCTTTAAGGTGGCAGCATCGGGACTTTTTAAAAGGAAGTCGCCCTCCCCCGTGCTGACAAGCAGCTCCTCTTCGTTTAGAGTTGCCGCCATTTTGCCCTTGAGGGACAGCAGCCTTTCTGCCGTGACGGGGGCGTATGAACGCTCCTTTATGCAGGGGCATTCGGGGGTACACTGCTTGACCCCCAGACGGTTGATGAAGGAGGAAAACTCCAGGTCGGTCAGCAGATCAAAGAGCCCGTCGCTTGGCTTGATCTGGTGAAAGTCAAGCTCCAGCGGCACCTCTCTACAGATGCGTGCAAGATCTAAGGAGAGGTAGGCGCTGTCCTTGAAGTCGGCCAGCTTTTTTCTCACCCCTGCCTTGATGACGGGATCGTCCAGATGGGCGTACACCCCGTCAAGACTGCCAAAGTGTGCAATCAGGGGCAGAGCGGTCTTCTCGCCCACCCCCGCAACACCGGGGATGTTGTCCGATTGGTCGCCCATCAGTGCCTTGGCATCCACAAGCTGTGGAGGATCGATGCCGTATTTTTCTCTAAAAACTTCCTTATTATATAGCACCGTCTCGCCCTTGGAGATGAGCAGGACAGAGGTGTGGTCGTTTATCAGCTGAAGGCTGTCCCGATCGCCCGTGAGGATATAGCAAAAGGCCTCCTCTTCTCCTGCTTTTTTGGAGACGGTTCCTAAAATATCGTCGGCCTCGTATCCTTCAAGACTGAGGATCCCGTAGCCCAAGGCCGCAAGAAGCTCCTTTGCAGGCGCCATCTGACAGCGTAACTCCTCGTCCATACCGTGGCGGTGCGCCTTGTAGCCCTCGTACATCTTGTGGCGGAAGGTGGGGGCGTGCAGGTCAAAGGCGACCTGCACCGAATCGGGCTTCACCCGCTCCACTTGGGAAAGGATGATGTTCACCATGCCGTAAATGGCTTCGGTGCGCTGTCCCTTTTTATTTGTCAGCGGCCGCACACCGAAATAGGCGCGGTTGATCACGCTGTTTCCGTCAACTGCAAGGATGGTTTTCATAGCATCTCCTTTTTGGGTGTTTTCCCGCAGGGCGGGGGTCATTTGCAACGCTTCACGTCGCGGGTGTTATAAAGGGCGTTGAAGAAATTGCGGGGGTAGAGGAAGCTGTGGATCTTCAGATTGTCCTTGGCGGCAAGGCGCGGCTTCAGCTCACAGCGCTCCAGATAGATGAAGCAATCGTGGCGTATGGGAGAGCAAAGCTGGTCAAGCTGATCTCCCCGCTCCTTTATGTAGCTTTGGCTGATGAGGGGGAGAAAGACGGTGGCTATTTTTGCCTGATCCTTCACGTTGATCTTTTTTAAGAACCCGCCCTTGGTGGGGTAGGCGACTCTGTATCCCTTCTGCTGCAGGTGAGCGATGATCCTTTTTGCCTTTGCCTCGTCTGCCTGCACGAAGTCGATGAAAAGGTGAGGCTTGGTATCCGACTCCTTGTAGGAGGGCTCAAGCTTTACGTCCTTACTTTCTGCAAAGAAGTCCTCCCAGCGCTGCTCCTGTCTGATTACGGGGGGATTTTTCTGTAGTGCAGGGGGATTTTCCTTTACTTTTAAAGGAGCTTCTTCCTTTTTTGGAGAGATCTGTCGGCTTTCTTTGGAGCGCTCCTTTTCGTCTGCCTCGGTCTTTTTGGATGCGTTTTCCTCCCGATTGCTTTGAGGAGCCGTTTCCATCTTTTCGGGAGCGGGGATCTGTTCCTCCTTCTTTTCGGGAGCGGGGATCTGTTCCTCCTTCTTTTCGGGAGCGGGGATCTGTTCCCCCTTCTCTTCGGGAGCGGAGGTTTTTTCCTCCTTCTCTTCGGGGACGGGCTTTTGCGCCTGCTCTTCAAAGCAGCATTCGATCCCGCGGGTCTCGCGGAACTTCTCCATAAAGCCGTCCTCGCTTTGATATTTATACTTGTGGATGGCCTGCAGGCGATTGAGTCGCATACGCATTCCCGCAGGCAGAGTGACATCCTCTAAATAGACCAGCAGGCGCTGCTTGTTTTCTTCTCTTGCAAGGTTCAATTCGTCCTTGCAGTTTTCGGATGCCAGGTAGTTTTCTGAAATGAGCGCAACGAAATAGCCGCAGGCAAGAACGTGCTCTGCGATATTGTCATCCCACTCGGTACCGGGGTCAATGCCCTCGTCATACCAAACCCGATAGCCCTCCTTTTGCAGACGCTCAACGATCTTCAGCGCCTGTAGCTGGTTGATATGGGAATAGCTGATGAAAATATAGGGCTCCGTCCCCTTGTATGGGGGCAAAGGTTGGATATTTTCGCTCATTTTTGCCTCCGTTTGCTTTAAAGTCCTTTACTGTGCGTCGCTCTCTTCTCCCTGATTTTCTTCGGTGGAGGGAGAAAGCTCCCCTTCTTGGCTCACCGTGGGCTCTTCGCTTACCGTGGGCTCTTGGCTCGCACTCCCATCGGGCTTTGACTCATCGGAGACAGAGGGAGAAACGGGCAGGACGGGGTCAAAGGGATTCTTGTCGGGATCGAGATCCTCTAAATCGTCCTTGACTTCGCTTTCGGGGATCTCCTCGGCATCGTCCTTGGAGATGTTGCCCTGCTCAAAGGTGCCCTTGTAGCTGCCGCCACCGATGAAATAGATGGCACCCTTGCCGTGGGGCTTGTTGTTTTCAAACTGTCCGATGTACACGTCGCCCGTGGCATAGAAATAATAACCAAAGCCCTGACGCACGTCGTTTGCATAGCCGCCGTAATAGCGGTCGGTGCCTGCGGCGGTGGGGATAAGCACCTCTGCGGTGCTGTCTTCACGACGGTCATTTACGAAATATCCCTTGTAAACGGTGCCGTCGGTGGCGGTAAACACCCCGTAGCCGTTTCTCTTGTCATTTTTGAAGGCGCCCTCATAGACCGCACCCGAGGTACCGTCTGCGAAGACCCAAGTGTATTTGCCCTGCCCGCTCTTTTTTCCGCCGGCAAAGCTTCCTTCATATACATCTCCGTCGGCATAGGTGAACACGCCCGTTCCGTGGATGCGATCGGCAAAAAAGTCGCCAACGTAGTGATCGCCCCCCGCATAGGTCATTTCGCCCTTGCCGCTTCTTTGAAGACCGTCCATCTGTCCGACGTACACGTCGCCCTCGGAATAAACGATCTTATACTGCCCGTCGTCCAGTGCCGTTACACTGCCCTTTTTGTCTCCCGTGCAGGAAATATTGCCCTTTTTGATGCTGCCATCCTTGTTGATGAAGCCCATAAAGGTCACCGTCTCGGCGGTGTTTTCGGGGGCGATGAGATAGCTCACCTGCAGGTAGCGGAAGCCTCCCAGATAAAGACCCAGCGTCAGGGCGCCCAGCAGAAGGATGACCGTTGCCAAAAGAATGGCAACCACCTTCCAGTTTTTGATCGACAGCCCTCGGATATCCTTCTTTTTTCCCATTGTGCAACCTCTTTTTCTTTTCAGGCAGCGCCTTACGTTCTCATTGCCTCAAGATACTGATCGATGAGCACCAGCACCTGATCCTTCAAGAGCAGGGCGATGATCAGCAGTATGCCAAACAAAATGGCGGCAAGCACCAGCATCATGATGTGGGTGCCCTTCTTTTCAAAGCGCACCTCTGCCTTGTATTTTAACGGCTCGGGGATATAAAACCTTGCCGTTGCGGGATCGAATTTTTCTCTGTATACGGGCAAAGCGTGGCTTTCTTTGTCAAATTCCACGGTGTCGGATGCCTCAAAGACGGTGTCCTTGAACAGTCCGTTTCCTCTCAGCGCCCGAATGACGGACGACTTGTTGTCGTAGCCCAGCTCCCTTAGAGTCAGTGCCGTTTCGGGACTGGTGGCGCCCCGCTTCAGCACCGTGCGGATGAACTCGCCCATCACCCGCTTTTCGTAGATGGCAAGTGCGCAGGCGGCAAGAATGCCGATATAACAGCAAACAAGGATCAGCTCGATGGAGCCCGTGCCGCCGCTTACCAAAAGCTCGGTCAAAAAATTCATTCCAAACCCTCTTTTTTCTCGAGTTTTCGAGGGCAAGGAGCCTTCCCTGCCCTCTTGGTTGCTTTTAGTTCTTCTTCAAAACCTCACAGCCGAGGTACTTTCTGAGTACCTCGGGCACCACCACCGAGCCGTCTGCCTGCTGATTCTGCTCAACGAGGGCGGGCAGGATACGGCTGGTCGCCAGACCCGAGCCGTTTAAGGTATGCAGGTATTCCACCTTGTTCGAGCCCTCGCGTCTGAAGCGGATCATGCCGCGGCGTGCCTGATAATCTCTGGCGTTGGAAACCGAGGAGACCTCCTTGTAGCCGTTCATGGAGGGGATCTGGATCTCGATATCGTAGGTTCTTGCCATGGATGCCGAGCAGTCCTCTGCGGCAAGCTTTACCGTGCGGAAGTGGAAACCGAGCCCTTTTACCAGGTTTTCTGCCTTGGTTACCAGCTCTTCAAAGGCTTCGTCCGACTTTTCGGGGAGAGTATACTGGAACATCTCCACCTTGTTGAACTGGTGGCCTCTCACCATGCCTCTCTCGTCGGAGCGGTAAGAGCCTGCCTCACGTCTGAAGCAAGGGGTGTAGGAGACCATCTTTTTGGGCAGATCCTTTTCGGATAAGATCTCGTTTCTGTATACCGATGCCAGCGCCGCTTCGGCGGTGGGCAGCATATAGCGCATACGGTTGTCGGTGGGGTTCTCGATCTTGTAGACCTCGTCTGCAAACTTGGGGAACTGTCCTGCCGTCACGCCGCACTCGTATTCCAGCATATGAGGAGGCAGGATCAGCTCGTAGCCGTCGGCAATGTGGGTGTCGATGAAGTAATTCAGCAGTGCCCACTCTAAGCGTGCGCCCATGCCTCTGTAGATCCAGAAGCCCGAGCCTGACAGCTTGGTGCCGCGGTCGTAGTCGATCAGACCCAGATCGGTGCAAAGCTCCACGTGATTCTTGGGCTCGAAATCAAACTTGTGGGGCTCCCCGAAATAGCGCAGGGGCTGGTTGTTTTCCTTGCCGCCGGGCAGCAGGTCCTTGTCGGGTAAGTTGGGCAGAGAGAGCATCAGGGCGGTGAATTCCTCCTCGATCTCCTTCAACTTCTCGCCGTCTGCCTTTACCTGGTCGCCCAGCTTCTTCATTTCCGCAAAAATGGGGGCAACGTCCTTGCCTTCCTTTTTGTACTGAGGGATGAGCTTGTTCTGCTTGTTCTGCTCCGCCTTGATCTTCTCGGAGCGGCCGATGATCTCTCTTCTCTCGGCGTCAAGCTCTAAAATGCGGGCGATCTCCTCTCTTGCGTCCTTGCCTTTGTTCTGTAAAAGCTGCAGAACTTCCTCTGTATTTTCTTTAATAAGCTTGATGTCTAACATTGTTTTTGATTCCTTTCTCGTTATATTCTTCTACATAAAGTTGTATAAATCTACACTTTTGGGACGGCGCCGAAAGACTCTCACCCAAAGTGCCACGCCAAACGGTAGTTTGGCACATTCAAAGTTTTTGGAAAGTCTTGAAAACCTTTTTTTAAAAAGGGTTTCAAGTGGGGTTCTTCGGGGCAAAGCCCTTAAGTTTGATGCTTGTCAGATCTCGTCTTCAAAAAGCTGCTTGCCGCAAAGAGCCTCCAGGATGGTTTCCAAGTCTTCCTTATCCTCGTAGTAAAGCTCGATGCGCTTGCTCTTGCCTCTGCCTGCAATGTTCACCCGTCTGCCCAGTTGTCTTCCTGCCTTTTCGGCAAGCACCTTGCTGTAGTTCACTTTTACGGG
>JAGBIB010000169.1 GCA_017935195.1 Clostridia bacterium | reverse complement strand
GGTGTGGTTGGTGTAGGTCACGCACTTGGTCACGATCTCCCACGCATCCTCCCAGTTGTAGGAATAGGTATCGATCAGGATACGCATCAGCTCGGGGATAACGATGGCAGGGTGAGTATCGTTGATGTGGAGAGCCACCTTGTCGGCAAAGTTGACAAGCGTGCCATAACGGCGCAGATGGTCGGCAATAATGGTCTGCAGAGATGCGGACACCAGGAAATACTGCTGAGTCAGACGGAGCAGCTTACCTTCGGTGTGATTATCGGCAGGATAGAGTACCTTGGAAATGACTTCCGCGTTGGAAGTCTCCTGAATCGCTTTCACGTATTCGCCCTGAGAGAACAGTCCCATATTAAAGGGCTTGGTATCCTTTGCCTTGAACAGTCTTAAGGTGTTGACAGCCTTGCTATCGTAACCGGAAATGGGAAGATCGTAGGGGATAGCCTGAACCTCTTCATACTCGGTATGAATGATGTCCAGATGGTCACCCTTCCACTCTTCCCTGATCTTACCGCCAAAGCGGACGGTAACCGCCTTGTCGGTTCTGGGAATGAGAGATGCGTTTGCAGAGGGCAACCACACGTCAGGCAACTCCACCTGATCGCCGTCAATGATTCTCTGCTTAAACATATCGTAATCATAGAGAATCGAGCAACCGGTTGCAGAATAGTCACCGGTGGTCAGCGCATCCATAAAGCAAGCTGCAAGTCTGCCAAGACCGCCGTTACCAAGACCGGGATCGGCTTCCAGCGTGCAAACGTCATCAAAATCAAATCCGCGCTCTGCAAGGATCGCCTTGATCTCATTTTCAATGCCCAGATTCATGATGTTGTTTTTCAACTGTCTTCCGATCAGAAATTCAATGCAGAGGTAGTAGACTCTCTTGGACTGCTGTCTCTTGATCTCTTTTTTAAACTGAGCTCTTTTGCCCGAGAGAATGTCCTTTACAACGAGCTGAAGGGCGCCATAGTACTGCTCCTTGTTGGCGTCAGCTATAGAAACATTATAATATCTTGCGAGCTTCCCTTCAAGGGCGCTCTTCAGTTCGGTAAGTGTTTGCGTATTCATGTCTTCGTTATTCCATCCTTAGTTTTTACTGCTCACAGAGAGCTATAGAGTTTAATATATTCTTGTGCCGAGCGCTGCCAGGAGAAATCGCTGGTCATCGCATTCACGCACAGCTTGTTCCAATTCTCTCTGTCGTAGTAAAGCTCAAGTGTGCGATCAATTGCATTGAGCATATCATATGCATCATAGCTCTTGAAGGTCACACCGTTGCCATTGCCGGTAGTGGGATCATATGCTTTGATCGTGTCATAAAGACCGCCAACCTCCCTGACCACGGGAACGGTACCGAAGCGGCAAGCCATCATCTGTGCCAGACCGCAGGGTTCGCTCTTGGAGGGCATGAGGAAGATATCTGCACCTGCATATACCTTCTTCGCAAAGGTCTTATTATATGCCAAGATCACACCGCATTTATGGGGATACTTCTTTGCGATCCAACTAAAGAAGTTTTCAAGCTCGCTCTCGCCCGTTCCAAGCAAAACGAACTGTACATCGCGCTGGAGTAACTCTTCAAGCACGTAGCGTACCAGATCAAACCCCTTGTGAGCAGCAAGTCTAGAGATCATTGCCACAAGAGGCACCTCAGGTGCTTCAGGAAGACCAAAGAGTCTCTGTACCTCTGCCTTGCACTGTGCCTTACCCGAAAGATCTTCACTGCTGAAAGCAGAGGCGATCTCAGGGCTATTGGTGGGATCAAAGAGCGCATAGTCGATACCGTTTACGATACCGCTGAGCTTGTGGGAGCAGGATCTGACTGCATGGTGCAGACCACTTGCAAAATATTCCCCTTTAATCTCTTCAGAATACTGCTGAGATACGGTGGATACGTGATTGGCACAAATCATCGCACCTTTGGTAAGATTCAGACAGCCATTATAGACCAAGTCATTTTTTGCTTCCTGTCCCAGCTCAAATACATCGCTGAGAATATCAGTTCCGTAAATTCCCTGATAATCAATGTTGTGAATAGTATATACCGTCTTGGTGTTGGGAAAACGGTACTTGTGCTTCTGGTAGATCACACACAGCGCAGACTGCCAGTCGTTGGCGTGCAGGATATCGGGCACGAAGTCGATACGTGTGACCATATCCATAACCGCCTTGCAGAAATACGCATAGCGCTCACCGTCGTCATAGTTACCGTAGAGTGCATTTCTCTTGAAATAAAATTCATTGTCAATGAAATAGTAAGTCACACCCTTTTCCTTCAGAGCGTATACACCGCAGTACTGACGTCTCCAAGAAAGATTGATAACAAATTCGTCCACTCTTTCCATCTTTTCGCGGTATTCGTTCTTTACGGTGCTGTAAAGGGGAATGACAACTCTTACGTCGGCATCGGGATCTGCTTCAGCGATGGCTGCGGGCAAGGAGCCCATTACGTCGCCAAGACCACCCGTACCTGCATAAGGGTTTGCTTCCGATGCTACAAATAGAATTTTCTTCATAGCTTACCTTGTATTGCCGACCCCAACAAAATCGTCGGGGTCGGCATCCTTTCCGTTAAATTAATAGGTTAGATCATCTTTCCCTTTTCGATGCAGAAAGGCATACTCTCGCTTCCCGAAAGGGTTCTGTAATCTCTGATAACCACATTTTTGTCAGTGATCACGCAGTTTAAGTTGACACTACTGCCCGTGTAGGTATCCTGGAAGAGGATGGAGTTCTTGATCACGGTGTTCTTGCCCACCTTTACACCTCTAAAGAGGATGGAGTTTTCAACGGTACCCTCGATCACACATCCGTCTGCAATCAAAGAATTCTTGACCTTGGCATCGTCGCTGTATTTGGTGGGAGTGGAGTTTCTGACCTTGGTGATAATGGGGCGATTCTTCACACTGAAAATAGAGTTTCTCTCGCCACTGTCACCAAGCAGACTCATGGAACAAGCAAAATAGTCCTGCAGAGAACTGAAGTTTGCGTAGAATCCATCATAACGGTAGATCATATACTTTGCAAATGCAGCATTGCGTGCAAGGAAATCTCTGGACATACTGGTCAGGTTTCTTGCCATTGCATCATGCACCATTACCTGCAGGTATCTTCTGGATACGACCCAGATATTGATGTTTACATCATGTTCACCGGTGATACGAGAGGGACGGATGAGTGCTTCGGTAATTCTGCCCTCTTCATCGGACTCAACGATCACAGAACGAGCTGCCTTCTCGGGAGTAACGTCCATCTTCTTTACAGCTACGGTAATATCTGCTCCCGTTCTTTCATGCTGTGCGATCATATCGCTGATATTGATGTTGCAAATACCGTCGCAGTCAGAAAGAACCACGTAGTCACTGGTCATATTGAAGATGGTGTTGGTAATGCTCTTTAAAGCCTCCATACGGGAGTTAAAACGTGCAATACCGGTGCCCGCAAAAGCACTCATATAAGGAGTCATCACCTTCAGACCGCCCGAACGGCGAGCAAGGTCCCAGTCTTTACCCGAACCAACGTGGTCCAGCAGTGACTGATAGTTTCTGGTGGTCACAACGTAAACGCTGTTGATGCCCGAGTTCACCATATTGGAAAGGGGGAAGTCAATAAGGCGGTAACGGCACGCAAAGGGGAGCGAAGCCATCGTACGCACCTTGGTCAGTTCGGGGATCGCATCATCATGAAGATTAGAGAAAATAATTCCTTCGGTCATCATTCTTTACCTCCTTAGTTGTTTTCCGCACCGGGATAGATCATCGCACCGTCTTCAACGGTCTTGCCCTCGCCGATTTCAACCTCGGCACCGACAACCGCGATCTTTACGCCCTCTGCTCTTTCCTTACCTACAACGGCATTCTTACCAACCACAACATCGTGATCCAGCATAGAATAACTAACCGCAGCACCCTCTAACACCTTTGTGTCAGAGAAGATCACACTATCCTTCACTACTGCACCGGGTGCAACGTATACACCGGAGAAGAGAATGGAATTGACCACCTCACCGTAGATCTCGCACCCCTCGGTAATAAGGGAGTTTGTGATCTTTGCTTCATCGCCGACATACTGAGCCTGACGGGCACCGTTTCTGGAGTAGACCTTATGACGGCGGTCATGAAGGTTAAACACGGGCTCCTCACCAATGAGATCCATATTCGCTTCCCAAAGGCTGTCGATGGTACCAACGTCCTTCCAGTAGCCCTCGAAGCGGTAAGCAAACATTCTTGCACCAGAGTTAAGCATTGCAGGAATGATGTTCTTACCGAAGTCGTTGTCCGAATCCTTATCGGCAGCATCTGCGATGAGGAACTTTTCCAGCATATCCTTGTTGAAGATGTAGATACCCATGGAAGCCTTGGTGGACTTGGGGTTCTTGGGCTTTTCTGCAAATTC
>JAGBIB010000168.1 GCA_017935195.1 Clostridia bacterium | reverse complement strand
ACGGTACAAAACAAGGACAATGCAGAAAAATGGCTTTCCTTGATACGAAAGTACACCAATCTCACAATGCTTACCGCGCCTATCCTTAACGAGCTGATCGAAAAGATCGTGGTACACGAAGCCACGAAAGACAAAGACGGCAAGCGGATTCAAAAGATTGAGATCTACTACCGCTTTGTCGGAAAAATTGATGATTGATTATTTTTTACACCTGCGGATATCCAAAATCCGAGGAATCCGCAGTGTGTTTCCTTAATTATGGGAAACGGGAGTGTCCAATCCTGATTTTTCGCTGATCGCTCCCCTTGCAGCGGCTCTGCAGGTCAGCACAGACGAGCTTTTGGGTGCGGACTGTAGGAAGCAAAAGCAGGCACTGGAAGAGGAGTATCGAAGCATCCCACAAAGAAACTGGAGAAAACGGGTGGAGGTGCTTGACTGCGGGCTTTGGGAGTTTCCCGGTGATTACCGCTTTTGCTCTCTGAAGGCAGATGCCTATCTTTATGCTTGCCACTAGGATCTTGAGTTGAGTAAGGGGGAAAAGGAGCTTCTCCTTGCCGAGTGTGAGACACTTTTTGGCTATGCTCTTGAGAATCCCCGCCCCGGTAAGCACGGTCGGATGGCAAATCTCTTAAGCCTTGTGAAAACGCTGATGCTCCGTGAAAAGAAAAAGGAAGCCATCGCCCTTGCCATGAAGGAGGAGGGGGACGACAGAGATCAGCTACTGAGGCTTTGCCTTGAGGGGGAGGAGCTGAGGCGCCATAATCAAGAGGTGGTAAATGAAAAGCTGAAGGCGCTGATCCAAGCTCTTTCGGGGTGTGCAGAGCCCCTTTCCTTTGATCTGGCAAGAAGGGTGATCGAATCCTTTTATCCCGAAAAGACTGCCTGCTATTATGAGCAGCTTGAAAGCCTTGCCTGCAAAGAGTATACCACCCTTTTAAGGAAGGGAGAATACGACCAAGCAGAGTCGGCGTACGAACGACTTTGCGCCGCTACCGATTTGAAAATGGCTTGCTTTGAGGAGCGGGACGATCCCTTTAACCCATATCCGTGGTTCAGCCACCCCGCAATGGATGCGCTGATGGAGGACGGATCCTTTTATAAACGGCAAAATCCCTATATGATGACTGCTCATATGGGGCGGTTTTCTCTGCCGGGCGGGGAAGAGCTTTTGAAGCGTGAGAAAATGCAGGCTTTGCAGAAGGAAATGGAGGAAAAGAGGAGGCTGTGGGCAAAAAAATACCCTGAAAGCGATCCTTTTTATGGTGAAAACTGATTTTTTGGATTTATAGCGGCTGTCTCAAATGTGCAATTTGAGACAGCCGCTATTTTGTCTTGCAAGGACGGGCGTTATCTGCTATAATGAAAAATGAAAAAGAAAAAACTTCGGAATTTTTTAAAAAGGTGCGACCAAATGAAAAAAAGAGTGTCTTTGTGGGTGAAGACACCGAAAGCAAAGGAAGACGGTTATGAACGATGCTGCCATCATAGATTTATATTTTAAACGGGACGAGCAAGCCCTCACCCTCACCGAGGAAAAGTACGGTCAAAAATTAAGAGGCATCGCCTTTGGTATTTTGTCCGACAGGATGATGGCGGAGGAATGCGAAAACGACACCTATCTAAGGGCTTGGAATGCCATCCCGCCCGCCAGCCCCAAGGAGCATTTCTTTGCCTTTCTTGCAAAGATCATCCGAAGACTGTCCATCAACCGTTTAAGAGACGGCGCAAGACAGAAGCGAAATGCCGATCTGGTGGCGCTGACGGCAGAGCTGGAGCTCTGCCTGCCTTGCGGTGAGGACGTGGAGGGGACGGTTGACGAAAAGCTGCTGATGAAGAGCATCAGCGACTTTATAAAGGCTCTGCCAAAGGAGCAACGGCTGGTGTTCGTGCGCAGATATTGGTATCTTGACTCTGTTGAGCAGATTGCAAGCAGGCTTGGCATCGGGCAGAGCAAGGTAAAGAGCATCCTTTCCAGAGGCAGAAAAAGGCTGAAGGAGCATCTTGAAAAGGAGGGATTTTCGGTATGAGGGGCGAAGAATTGATCGATCTTTTTGAGGATCTTGACGACGAATTGATCGAGGAGGCGGCAACGGCAACCCTGCTGCCTACCTATCAAAAAAGGCGCACCCTGCTTATTGCCTGCGCCTGCGCACTTCTTGTGCTGTCCGCTCCCGCATTCTTCCTCTTTTCGGGACTTTTTAAGGGTGCCGACATCCCCACGCAGCCCAACATGGGCGGTCAATCAAGCAAAATGGAGGCATCCGGAGACGAAAGCGCACCTATGGACGGATCGCTTGCACAAAGCGATCACGGTGAAGAAAGTCTGCTTCCTCCCGAAGAAAGCATTCCTCCCGGAGAAAGCCGTCCTTACGATGAAAGCGAGCACAATCCCACCCCCGCACCCACGCCTTCGGAAGAGGCGTATGCCACCGTGCTGAGTTTGAAAATGCACTCCTCCTTTGAGATCTATATGAAAGACGGTGAGGTGACTCAGGTGACGGCACTCGACAGCGAGAGCGGGGAAGAGATCCTTGCAGAACTGAAGGCGGAGGGAAAAGATCCGACGGGCGATACGCTTGAAAACGCTCTCGTTTGGCTCTTTGCGCAGATGCTTGAACGAGGGGAGCATCAAGAGAACGATACCGTTACCCTTGCTCTGCTAGCTTATGAGGACGGTGAGGAGCAGAAAACTCTTTTGGAAGAGGGTGCCGATATTTTAAGCCGACTTGCGGAAAGCAAGAATGCGGTAATTCGGATCATCACCGAAGGTGTGGTTGGCTGAATTTAAAAGAAGAAAGGAGAAAACGATGAAAAAGTACGGTGCTTTAGCCCTTGTCCTGCTATTGCTCTTTCTTTTGGCAGGCTGTAACGATCCCCTTCACGGAAGCCTGCCGTCCTACGAGCAGGGATATCCCATTTTCACCACTCTTGAAGGGGAGGTTCCCGTGATCGGCTCGATCCCCAGCCACGCCGTGGCAGGGCAGACGGTTCGTATCCTTCTTAGTCAAGTCACGCATCAGAGCTACACCGCCACCTTGAACGGAGAAAGGCTTGACGTGCAGCTTTCTGAAGAGGATTACTTGTATTACGAATTCGTGATGCCTGCAAAAGAAGTGAATTTAAAGATCGTGACCTACTACCAATCCTGCTCCGAGGGGGAGAGCAAAGAAAGCACCCTTCAGGGCGAAAGCCTCTCTCTTCCCGATCAACTGCCTCAAAAGGTCACCCTTTCATCCTTGCGAGGAATCTATACCTTTGACCTTCCCGCCCATTGTGAGCAGGTTGTTCATTTCTTGAGCGGACTTCTCCTGCTTTCCAAGGAGGAGCTCGCCCCTCCTCCGGGAGACAGTTACGTCATCACCTTATATTATGAAAACGATCCCGACAGGATCTTCTATCAATCCGGATCCTTTTTCGGTATCGAGGGTGGCGAGTGGTTTTATATAGGAAAGCAAGGGCATGATTCATTTGTAAGGCTGATCTCCTCGCTGACAGAGGATGGGAATGATCCTCCTATTCCCGAAACCTTTCCCCAGGTGATGGTGAAGGTTCAAAAGCTTACCGAATATGGATTCGAAGGAGTGGTTGCAGATCCTTTGTTATCTATCCTTCAAAAGGACGAGCGTGTAGAGGTTGTTTGCGATATTGCCGAATACTATGAGGAGGTGGATTTTGACCTTGGTGCCGTGATGGTGGAATTTGAGCTTACCGAGGAAGTTGTTCCTGAGGTTGGAGGTGGACACCGTCTTACGGCAAAACAGCTTGAGTTCAATTATTTTCCCATCAACCTGATCCTTGAAGAGGGTGCAGAGCCCATAGGTGAGATCTCCCGTTGGGCGCGTGGGGCAGAGACCGTTTCGGTGGGCATATCCCACGATCCGTTGCGGTGGGTATTGGCGGAGCTTGACGGCAACTACCTTTTGCCCCATACCCAAACAGCAAACAACGAGGGGATATGGTATTCGTTTCAAATGCCCGAACGGGAGGTGTCCTTGAGAATCACCCGCCCTTGGGCTTTAAGCAATGACGAAGAGATCAAGCTGTTCGATGCCGCAATGCCCGTTGTCAAATGTACGGTTTCCTCCCTGCAGGAAACCCAACAGATGGAATTTACGGGTGTGTCGGATATACGCAAGATCACCTTTTATTTGGATAGCTTGAATTTGATTTCCGATGTTTTAGAGGATCCCGATGACCGTAACGGAAAGACTTGGGTCATTACCCTTTATTTTGTTGACGGAAACAAAACCACCGTTTACCATACTGCCAATGCATTTATTCAAGGTGAAAACGGTGTCACCTACAAAATGGATAAGGAGCAGGCGCATGCCTTTGAAGAGCTTGTTTCGAGCTTGAAAAGGGAGTCCTGACCTTTTAAATTAAAAACGGTCTCCCCGATACTTTTTGTATTGCGGGAGACTGTTTTTTGAGTTTTAAAACTTTGCAAAGGTCTTGATGATCTTGGTTGCGCTCTTGTAAAGCGGTCCCTCAAATTCCCTTTTGGCTTCCTTCAGCTTTTCTCTGATGGCAATGCTCTGAGGGCAGTGCTTTTCGCATTTGCCGCAGCCGACGCACATAGAGGCGGCGGTAGCATTGGGACGTAAAGACGTACACATCGTGTAGTCCACCAGCGACCAAAAGCGCCCCTCCTGATAGCGGCGGTTGTAGGCGGCAAAGATGCCGGGAATATCCACCCCTTTAGGGCAGGGGGTGCAGTAGCCGCAGCCCGTGCAACCCACCTTCATCTTGCCGTTGATGGCGGCGACCACCTTTTTGAGCAGCTCCTCGTCCCCGGGGGTGAATGCACCGATCTGCGCTTCGCTTGCCGTTTCGATATTTTCCTTCACCATGTCCATGGAGTTCATTCCCGAAAGCACCACCGTCACCTCTTTCTGGTTCCACAGCCATCGGAATGCCCATCCTGCGGGGGTGTACTTTTTTTCATGCTCCTCAAAAAGCCTCAAGGCGTCGGACGGCAGACGGCTTACCAGCTTTCCGCCCCGCAGAGGCTCCATAATGATGACGGGAATGCCCTTGCCTGCGGCGTAGTGAAGACCCTTGCGCCCCGCTTGGGAATGCTCGTCCATATAGTTATACTGGATCTGGCAGAACTCCCAATCGTATTCGTCAAGAAGCGCGCAGAAGGTGTCGGCATTGCCGTGATAGGAAAAGCCGATCTGTCTGATCTTGCCCGTGCGCTTTTTCTCCTCGATCCATTCCTTCATCCCCAGATCGCAAAGCCTTTTCCACGCCTCGGGACCCGAGAGCATATGCATCAGATAGTAGTCCACGTAGTCGGTTCTTAAACGGGAAAGCTCCTCGTTAAACAGCCGCTCTGCATCGGCAACCGATTTGATCAGATAGTGGGGAAGCTTGGTGGCGATGCGCACCTTGTCTCTTGCCTTGTTTTTTTCAAGGATCTGTCCCAGCGCGCTTTCGCTTCCCGGGTAAATATAGGCGGTGTCAAAATAATTGACCCCGTTTTGGATGGCGTAAAGGATCTGCTCCTCGGTCTTTTCCATATCCACGCCCCCCGCTTTGCGGGCAAAGCGCATACAGCCAAAGCCCAGAATGGAAAGGTCGTTTCCGTATTTATCCTTGCGATAGTTCATAATCTGCCTTTCTTTGCATTCATTTTGCCGATTGATTAAAAAAAGGAGATTCCTGCGGGGATCTCCTTTTTTGATGTGTTTAGTCCTGGGTGTTTCTTTCCACCACGTCCAAGAGGAATTCCTTCTTCTCCTTGTCGCTGAGTGCCTGATAGCCGAATTCCATAATGCCGGTCTTGATCTCGGAAATGGTCTTCTTGCCCAGATTTCTGATGCGGGGCAGCTCTCCCGAGGCGATGCAGTCGATCACCTGACCGACGGTGGTAAGCCCCGCTCTTTTTAAGGCGTTCATAGCACGTACGGAAAAATCAAGCTCGTCGGTTCTGGTATTGCAGGAAAGCGAACCGAAATAGATGCACACGTTCACCGTGTTGCCAAAGGCCACGTATAAGGCATCGGTCAAACCGATCTCAGCGGCGGCGGTATACAATTCTGCTACGATTTCTTCTTTTCTCATGGGGTGATTCTCCTGTGTCCTATGTATTTCCTTCAAACGGAGCCGCGCTCCGCTAAGAGCGGATCGGCATCTGTCCGCCGGGGATTCCGCTGTCTATTATAGCATACTTTTTTTGATTTTGCAAGAGCGTGAACCGTCTCTTGTCAAATTTTAAAAGGATCTCTTTTCTTGCTTTTTCTTACTTTGCCTCGCTGATCCACTCGGGCGCTTCCACAACGATCTCTTTGTCAATGTCGGTGAAAGTGTAGGAAAGAGAGGTTCTCAGGGTGCGCTCGGGAGAGACCAAACCTGCCTTGGTGGTCATGCCTACAAAATAGCCGTCCTCGCTGATCATGATCTCAACAGATCCGGTGGTTTGGGGGAAGACGGATTCCACGTCTTGTTCAAGGAATCTTTCATACATTTCATCTTCCAAGAAGATGCGGGAAAGCTCGGTATAGGTACCGTAGAAATAAATAGAATAGATGCCGTCTTTGAACTCAATGCCGTAGTTTGTTTCGCAAAGACGAGTGAACACGTTTTCAAAGGAAGTAATGCTCAAATTGGCATTTAAAACAGGCATTAAGGTGTTCTCGATATTCATTTCATGGGCATTTTCTTTGGTATGGTTGATTTCGATTTTTCCGGTTTCGTTATCGGTGGACTTGAAATAAACGTCTTCTCCGGAGAAATAGGCATCGTTGTTATAATATGCGCTCTTTGTGGATAATACAGCCGAAAAGACATTGTTTTCGCCCTTCGTGCAGGCGTAGGTGATGGGATATACGACGGTATCGCCCTTGCCGGCGCCTGCCTCGTAGCTTGAAGCCTCACCGGTGGTACGCAGAGAGGATGCCGCCATGGTGGCAGCGTATGCGGCCTTCATCTTTTCAAGAGCATTGCTCTTGTTGATTGCAAGCTCATCCTTGCTTTCGGAGGGGCTTTGACTTTCCTCGTCCTTTTGGGAGGGCGAAACGGTGGGGCTTGCGGAGGAGTCGGAAGATGCTTCGTTTTTGCTTTCGGTCTGCTCCTTTGTGGGGGCGTTGACAGAAGCGGAGGATTCCGTATTTATGCTTGAGGAATCAGATGCGGGAGCATTGGGCTTGTTGGTAGTGGAGGTGTCTGCGCATGCTGCCAACAGGGAAAGCAGTGTAAGCAGAGCCAAAAGAAGAGCAGTGCGCTTTAAAAAGATGTTTTTCATTTTTCGATTCTCCATTGAAAATTAATTGAAATAATACACGGATAGTGTACACCAAATTTTCGGATTTGTCAACAGAAAGTTCAGGCACTATGCGACTTTTCGTCATATACTGACCGTAGAGGTGTTTTAAAAAAAGGGAGTAGTACAGATGGTTGTCATAGTGACTGCATTTTTAGTGGGCGGATCCACGATTCTCGGAGCCTTGCTTGGCTTTTGCTTCAAGACTGTTTGCAGGCGGTTTGCCGGTGCGGTGATGGGCTTTGCCGCAGGGGTGATGCTATTTTCGGCCTTGACAGGGCTTATTCAGCCTGCTCTCGGCTATGGAGGTCACTTCACCGTTTTTGCCGTCTTGGGCGGCATTTTTTGCGGAGGACTGTTTCTCGGTGTTGCCGAAAGGCTTTTGCCTGAGCCTGATGCTTCGCCTCCAAAGGAGAATCAGAGAGGGGAAGAGGGAACACTGGCGCAGGCGGGCTTGCTTTTTGTCCTTGCCATCGCTTTGCACAATCTGCCGGAGGGCGCAGCGGCAGGTGTAGGACTTGGCGCTGACGATCCTTTTGATGCGCTTTTCGTTGCACTCGGCATTGCTTTACAGAATCTGCCGGAGGGAATGCTGGTGGTTGCCCCTCTGCTTGCCGCCGGATATTCAAAGAAAAAAACATTTCTTCTGGCGGCACTGACGGGCATCATTGAGATCGTGGGCACCTTTCTTGGTTTTTTTGCGGTACGGATCACCTTTATTTTGCCTTTTGCCCTTTCTTTTGCGGGGGGGACGATGCTCTTTATCATCGTGGATCAGATGCTTCCTTTGGCATCAAAGGAGGACGGCACGCAAAAAACAGCGTATGCCTTTTTGCTTGGTGTGAGCGCTATGTTGATAGGAACGGTGTTGCTTTCCTGAAACAGAAAGAAGGATCTTCTGTGAAAGAAGATCCTTTTTTTGATTAATAACGTGCTGTTTGTTCTGTTAAAGGGGAGAAAGTGGCTTGCTTTTTTCTTTTTTTAAAAATATCAAACTTTTTTTGAAAAAGTCATTGACAAATTGTAGTTGATGTGTTATACTCTAATCAGTTACAAAATGTCATTGAAGACATTGTGCGCACGTAACGAAAACGCAAGTCAAGCGAAAGGATGATCATCATGAAAAAATCGTTAAAGCTTTCCGAAAGTGAGCTGGAAGTTCTGCAGGCACTCTGGGAGTGCGAAGTCCCCACCAAACCATCCGTGTTGTTGGATCTGCTGAATGGAAAGGATCACGAGTGGTCCATTTCCACGGTACAGACCCTTCTTTCCCGTCTTTACGAGAAGAATGCGGTGGATTTCCTTGTGGAAAAACGCTTCCGCTACTATTATCCCAAGATCAGCAAGAACGATTACGTTCTCAACGAAACGGGATGTCTGATTGATCAGATCGGTGCAAGCTCGCCTGTGAGCCTGATGGCAGGACTCTTGGGAACTGCAAAGCTCAGTGCCAACGAGATCGGGGAGATCGAGCGGTTGCTTGAAAGAGCAAAGAGCGATTTAAAGGATGACTGAGCCGCCTTTATTCAAAGGACTCACGAAAACGAAAACAGAGAGGACGAATAAAGGTAAAAAGGTATGAGTGAACTGATTTGGATCCTGTTGCTCTATGCAATCAGCTCCATTCTGATCCCTGTGCTGATCCTCTTTCCCGTCAAGCTTCTTTCTTCAAAGATCGGACATCGGATATCGGTGGCGATCCTTCTGCTGTGTGCCCTGCGGATCCTGATCCCCACAGGCCTTGGGCAGGGACTGATCGCCTTTGGTGACATCCCCTTTCTCGGAGAAGAGAAAAAGCAGGTGGTGATCCTGCAGGCGGATGAAAAGGACGAGACAGAGAGCGGACAGACGGGAGAAAGCAACGTTCCCTCGGGGCAAAGACCCTCGGAAGAGCAGGGTTCGGGAAATCTGATCTACGTGGACGAGGACGATCTGAAGGTGAAGAAGACCTTCAGGCTTGAAAAAAGCACCGTGGGACTGATTCTTCTTGCGGTGTGGGCGTCAGGCTTTGTTCTTTGCTTGTCGATCATGCTGATTCGTCAGCTTCCCCCGATGCTTTCACAGAAAAAACGGGCAAAGCAGCCTTCTGCGGCGGTGAAAAAGGTGTACCTTCAGGCGGCGGCAACGGTGGGCTTGAAAAAGCTGCCCACCCTGCTGCTCCTTGAAGAAAACTGTATTCCCCACTTAACGGGTATTTTTCACCCCACCGTCTATATGGGCAGTGTGGTAGACGATCTGAACGAGGAAGAGCTTTTCTACATCTTCTGTCACGAGCTGACCCACTATAGAAGAAGGGACACCCTTTCAAAGCTTCTGCTTCTTCTCACACTGTCGGTCTTCTGGTGGAATCCGCTGATCTATTATTTTGTGCGGATCACAGAGCAGGAGATTGAGTGCGCTTGCGACGAGCAGGTGCTGAAAAGAAGATCGGGAGAGGAGCGGTGTGCCTACGGTGAGACTATTTTGCAGGTACTGAAAAGCACCACCAGAAAGAACTTCAGTCTGCTTTGTGCGGATTTCGGAAAGAACGATCAAAAGGTGATCTTCACCCGCTTTAAGACCCTTCTTGACGGCAAGAAAAAACGGGGCGGGTCGGCGGTGCTGACCGTTGCGCTGACCCTCTTTCTCGTCAGCGGCGTGCTTTTCGGATGCGCCGCCGATCCGCAGGCAGAAGGGGAGAAGGAGACGACCTCGGTCTACTTCTATATGGATGCGCAGGATATCGAGGTGCTGACAGAGGAGCAGCTGCTCGCCTTTGCCGAAACGCTGGAGGTGCCCGAAAAGGAAGGGTACGTTCACGACGGCTGGCGGGTAAGAAAGAGCGGTGATGAGGGAGAATACTCCATTCGCTTTGAGCCGGTGTACACCGAGGCAACCTACGAGATCGTTTTGATCAGCAACAGTCATGCGGGAAATGACATCATGAAGCTACTTTACAAGGGTGCGCTTCCCGCACCCCAACGGGAGGGTTATACCTTTGGCGGCTGGTACGCAGATCCTTCTTTAAATGAAAGGGTGGATGCAGTCCCTGCCAAAAACACGACCCTCTACGCCCGTTGGCAAGAGGAAAATATGCCTGCCGATTTCATTTTCACCGCAAAGCAAAACGGTGATCTGATCGTCAGCGGATACGAAGGAAAGGCAAAGAACGTGGTCATTCCCGCCTACGTTGGCGGCAAGCCGGTGGTGGCGGTGGGAGTAAACGCCTTTTCCTTCAAGACCGAGATCACCTCCCTGACCCTTCCTTCCACGGTGACCCGTCTTGGTGCGGGAGCCTTCCGTTATTGCTACGGCATGAAGGAGGTGCGTTTTGGAGGCGGCATCACCTCGGTAGACAACAGCGTTTTTGAGGCGTGCTACGCCTTGAAGACGGTATATTACGGAGGAAGCAACGAAGCGTACGGGCAGATCAAGGGTGCGCTTCCCACCCAAGCCCAAGTAATTTTTGAGGAAAACTGATCCAAAGCGGCTTTTTGAAAGAACGCGGGATATGAAAGGAGAATCGGAATGTCGATCGGAAAACGCATCAAATTTTATCGCATCAGAAGCGGATATACCCAGGAAAAACTGGCGGGATGCTTGGCGGTGACGCCTCAGGCGATCTCCAAATGGGAAAACGATCACGCCTTACCCGATGTTTACATCTTCGCAAGAATGGCAAAGCTTTTTGACGTTACCTGCGACCGACTGATCGCTGAGGAATGATCTGCGATCTTTCAAGAAGCGGGGCGGTAAACGGCAAACGCTCTCCCGTCCCATTCCTACGAAAGGAACGAATGATGAAAAAATATATGTTAACCCTTGCGGTGCTGTTGCTCTTGCTTTTGGCGGCGTCCTGCACCGCACCCGTGCCGGGGGAGGAGGCAGGCTGCAACCATCAATTTGAAAAGCAGGTGGTAGAGCCCTCTTGCACCGACGGATATACCATTTACACCTGCACGAAATGCACCTATTCCTATACCGACGATTACAAGGACGCCCTGGGGCATCAGTTCAAGGAGTCGATTGCCGACGCATCCTGCGTGGAAAAGAAGGCAAGGGTGTTCACCTGTCAGGTGTGCAAATACTCTTATAGTGAAGAAACGGAGCAGCAGGGAACGCTGCACCAATATGAGGTGCAGGTAAAAAAGCCCACCATGAACGAGGGGGGCTACACCGAATACGTCTGCAAGCTGTGTGACGATCGTTACAAGGACTCCTTCACCGATCCTTTACACTTTTCCACCGGACTTTCCTATAAGAAGGTGCCTGACGGCTACGTTCTTGTCGGTGTTGGAAGCTGTAAGGACAGCGAGATCATCGTCCCCTCGGTCAACGAGCAGGGCGGTCAGGTGGTGGGAATCGAAGCAAACGCCTTTAAGGGAAGCAAGGCCACAAAGATCACCGTTCTTGACGGCATCTGGCGGGTGGAAGCAAACGCCTTTGCGGGGTGCAACACCTTAAAAGAGCTGGTGATCGGTGAAAGCGTAGAGCTGGCAGACGGCGCATTTGGCGGTATCGGGCAGCTGGAGCGGCTGACGGTATGCCTTGGTGAAGGCTGTCCCGACTTCGATTTTGCCAATCTGAAGTATCTTGGCGTGGTGGGGCAGATGTCACCCTTTACGGCAGAGCGCTTCAGGAAGCATTCCGCTCTTGAAGAGGTGGAGGTCTTTGAGGGGGTTACAAGGATCCCCGAGAGTGCCTTTTACGAATGCGCCAATCTGAAAAAGCTCAGCCTGCCCACCTCGATGAAAGAGATCGGCACCAACGCTTTTTCAAAAACGGGCCTTACCTCGCTCCATATTCCCGGAAATGTGGAAACGACAGAGGGCTTCACCTCCTGCCTGCAGTTAAAGGAAGTGGTGATGGGCGAGGGACTGAAACGCTCGCTGAGCTTCAGCGGCTGTACCGCCCTTGAAAAGGTCAGCCTGCCCTCCACCTTGCAAACCATTTCTCCAAACGCCTTCGAGGGTTGCACCGCATTGACCTCTCTAAAGCTCCCCGAGGGCTTGAAGACTCTTTCACAGGGTGCCTTCAAAAACTGTAATGCACTGACCGATCTGGCTCTGCCCGAGGGGCTGACCACCATTGAGCTTGAGGCGTTTTACGGATGCGAGGGCTACGAGATCACCCTTCTGCCGGAGAGCCTGAAGGAGATCGGCAAAGACGCCTTTTTCGGGGTGACCTTCAAGCGCTTCGTTGCTCCCGTATCCCTTGAAAAGCTCGAAGGTGCCTTTAAAAACAACACCACTCTGACCTACGCCGACCTTTCGTCTGCCGCAGGCTTAAAGGAGGTGGGCAAGGAGACCTTTTACGGCTGCACCTCCTTGAAGGAGGCGACTTTGCCCGAGGATCTTATCACGGTGGGCAAGCACGCCTTTTACGAGTGCGATGAGCTGACCGCGGTGAAGACCGGCGAAAAGCTGCAGAACATCAACGATTGGGCCTTTGCGGGATGCGAAAAGCTGAGCGCACCCACCCTTTACGAGGGACTTTTACGCATTGAAAACAGTGCGTTCAAGGGCTGTGAGGGTGTCAGATACGAAAGCCTTCCCAAAACGCTTATACTGATCGACGCCTTTGCCTTTGAAGGCAGTTACGTTGAAACCTTCTATTACACCAAGGCAATGCAGGATGCTGGACTTGGCGCAATGCTGTCAGGCTCCAACGTGAAGCACTTGGTGGTGGAGGAGGGCGTTACGAGGATTTACAGCTCCTTTGCACGAAACGCGCAAATCGAATCGGTGTCCTTCCCCTCAACTCTCCAAACCATTGAAAGCGTGGCGTTTAATGATTGCGCCTCTCTTAAAAAGATCACTCTTCCCGAGGGGCTTTTACAGATCGATTCGGTTGCCTTTGCAGGAAGCGGCATCACCTCGCTGACCTTGCCGGGGAGCGTGAAAAAGATAGGTCAGGGCGCATTTGAGGATTGCACTGCACTTGAAACACTGGCCCTTTCGTCGGCCGATGTGGAGATCGGTATGAGAGCCTTCGACTCCACAGCGGTCAAGCAGTTAAGCATTCCGAAGGGAACGACCGTGATCGGAAGCGAAGCCTTTTACGGTATGGCTAACCTTGAAAAGCTGAGCCTGCCCGCCAGTCTGAAGACGGTGGGCGAAGGAGCGTTTTGCGACTGTAAGCGGCTTTCCGACGTGAACTTCAACGGTGCTTCGGTGGCACTTGAAAGCAAAGCATTTTCGGGATGCAATGCCTTGAAGAGCTTAAAGAATGTGACGGTCACCGCTTGCTGCTACGATTCCATCGGGGGTACGGGCCTGATCACGGTTAAGGACGGAATGTCCTATGCCTTCGGCTTCCTCTTTAAAGCAGAGGATAGCGGACTGAAGGCAGATACCGTTATTCCTTCGGATGTTACCTATATTTGCGACTCTGCCTTTGCCGGATGCGGAAAGCCCGTCACGGTGACCATGCATAGCGGCGTCAGCCACGTGGGCAAGAGGGTCTTTGCGGGATGTGAGGACCTTGAACGGGTGGTCTTTTCAAAGGGACTGACCGTGCTTGATCAGAAGGCGTTTGCGGGATGCGTTTCCTTAAAGGAGATCGTGCTGACCGATGCCCTTTCTGAGATTGAGGAGGGCGTGTTTGATCCCAACGTTCATAAGGCCTTTGAGCGGATCATCTACCAAAGCACCCTTGCATCGTGGAAGAAGATCGAGGGAAGCGGAAGCGATGGAATGAAGCTTTGCGCGGTATCGTGTACTGACGGCACCGTGGAAGGACTTTACGGCTGGGGTGAACTTTCTTCTGCCGTGCGCTACGAGCTTGACAGAACGGGAACGCTTCATTTCTACGGAAGCGGTGAGGTGAAAGGCTTCCTTTATAATGGAAAGGTGGATTGGAAGCTGATTTCAAGGATCGTCTTCCACGAGGGCATCACCGCCATCGGGGAGAACAACGGCTTCTTCTCCATGAGTCAGGTGAAGGAGATCCTTTTTCCCTCCACGCTGACCTACGCCCCCATCTCCGCTTTTGCGGGAACGGGCTTTGAAGAGGATTTCAATCAGGATCCCGGTGCCCTGATCGTTTCGGGCGACAGACTTCTTGCCGTTTCACACGCTGCCGCGGGATCCTTTAAAATGCCCGCAGGGGTGAAGGTGATCGGACAGTTTGCCTTCAGTCAGTGCACGGGGATCACGGGGGTGGATCTTTCGGGGATAAACTGCATTGAGCGGGGAGCCTTTAACGGATGCACCGCCTTAAAGGATATCGTCTTTTCGGATGATCCGATGGTGATCGAAAACAATGCCTTTGATTCCTGTCACAGCATTACAGAGCTGACGCTTCCTGCAAACATCACCATTTCGGGCGCACCCTTTTCCTGCGACGGCTTAACGAGATTGGTCATCGAAGGAACGGTCGACGGCAGCCTTGCAGTCCATTGCGATATCCTTGAAGAGGTGATCCTCAAGGGAAAGGACGTAAAACTGACGAGCGTGCCGTTATACTACTGCACGAAGCTCCGCTTCTTGGTGCTGGAGCATCGCCCTCTTTCGATGGATCTGTCCTACCTTGCTTCGGGCGCGGTGGTTGCTTGTATGGATGCCAAGACGGCAAATGAAGTAAAGAGCGCCTTCCCCCTTGTGAAGGTGGCAGTATACAGCGAAAACGCCCCCACGGATCAAGGGCTGTTCTGGCACTATAACGGGCAGGGAAGAGCAGAGCTGTATTCTTAAAGGGAATGAGTTATATATCTTTTCTCCAAAAGGAAACGGAGAGGAAGCAGACGCTTTCTCTCCGTTTTGCTGTTTTGTTTTAAGAATTACCTTTCAAGCACCTTCAAGACCTCTCTTGCGGCAGAAAGAATACCAAGCTTTCCGCTTTCAAAGGTCAGTCCGCCCTGGAAAAAGGCGGTGTAGGGGGGGCGCATGGGGCCGTCTGCCGAAAGCTCAATGGAGGCACCCGAGGTAAAGGTTCCCGCCGCCATGATGACCTGATCGGTGTAGCCGGGCATATCCCAAGGCTCGGGGGTCACGTAGGCATCCACGGGCGAGCCGTACTGAATACCGCGGCAGAATGCCTTTAAAAGCTCGGGATCACCGAAGTTCAACGCCTGAATGATGTCGTAGCGTGGCTGATCATAGCGGGGCTCGGCTTCAAATCCCAGCTTTTCAAAGATGTAGGAGGCGAACATGGCGGTCTTTAACGCCTCTTTTACGGTGTGAGGAGCGTAGAAGAAGCCCTTGAACATACTTTTGTTCTGACCGAGGGTGGCACCCACCTCTCCGCCCACTCCAACGGTGGTCAGTCGGTAGGACACCAGCTCCACGGCTTTTTCGGTGCCTGCAAGATAGCCGCCGCTTTCAGCCATACCGCCGCCCGGGTTTTTGATCAGCGACCCGGCGATCAAGTCAGCGCCCAGAGCGGTGGGCTCAAGGGTCTCGGTAAACTCGCCGTAGCAGTTATCCACCATCACGTAGGCTTCTGATCTTGCGTGTATGAAATCGCAAAGCTCCCCGATCTCTTCAACCGACAGGGTGGGGCGGTTCAAATATCCCTTGGATCTCTGCACGAAGACCACCTTCACGTTTTTGTTTTCTTCAAGCGCCTTGCCGATGGCATCAAGGTCAAGCTTGCCGTCCTTTAATTCGATCTGCCCGTAAGAGATGCCGTAATCGGCAAGGGATCCGTTACCGGGCTTGCCGACGATGCCGATCACCTCTTCAAGGGTATCGTAGGGCTTGCCCGCCACCGACAGCAGGGTGTCGCCCGGGCGAAGCAGTCCGTAAAGACCGATGGCAAGGGCTTGGGTGCCGTTGACAATGCTGTGGCGCACCAGCGCACTTTCACAACCGAACACACGGGCGTAGATCTTGTCAAGAGCATCTCTTCCTCTGTCGTCATAGCCGTAGCCTGAGGTGGCGGCAAAGTAGCCCTCGCAAACGCGGTATTCGGCAAAGGCTTCCATCACCCTTTTGGTGTTTTCAAAGGAGATCTGCTCCAGCGCAGCAAACTGCGGCGCAAGGGCTTTTTCTGCCTCAAGGGCGAGTGTTGTTAAATCGGTCATCTCAGAACTCCACCTTTGAAAGGTCGGTTTCAAGCAGGGCAACGGTCAGAGCGATGCTTGCATCGTAGTCCTTCTTGGAGATGGTCTCGTTGTTGCTGTGGATGTAACGGGTAGGCACGGAAATAGCGGTAGCACGGCTGCCCGCACCGGCAGTCTGCATGGAGCAGGTATCGGTTCCGCCGCCTTCAAGGATCTCAAGCTGAGCGGCGATCTTTCTCTCCTTTGCCAGATCCATCAGCAGGGAAACAAAGCCCTGATCGCAGATGACCGAGCTGTCCTTCACCTTCACAGCCGCACCCTTACCAAGGGAAACTGCCATAGGGCGTGCCTTGGGGCCGTCGCCCGAGCCGGTCACGTCAAAGGCAAGGGAGTAGTCGGGCATAATGGCGTAGGCAGAGGTCTTGGAGCCGCGGCATCCCACCTCCTCTTGTACGGTGAACACAAAATAGGTATCGTTCTTGCAGTCCTTTAACTCCATTGCGGCGTGGACCATAATGGCACAGCCGATGCGGTCGTCAAAGGGTCTGCCCGACCAGAAAGAGCCTGTCAGATGCTGCAGATGGGAAACGGGAGCGGCGAAATCGCCCACCTTGACCTTCTTTTCTGTCTCCTTTTTGGAGGTGGCGCCGATGTCGATGACGAACTTGTCTGCACCGAAGTTGTTGCCGAAATTCGCCTCGGGCACGATCACACCCACCGTGCCGTCCTCAAAGCGGACGTTGCTGTATGCGGCGGAAACATAGTGAATACCGCCGATGGGGGAGGAGTGGATGTAGCCCTTGTCGTCAATAGAGGTCACGAGAAAGCCGATCTCGTCCATATGACCTGCCAGCATCAGCTTCTTGGCATCGGGGGAGCTACCTTTCTTGAAGCAGATCAGGTTGCCCATAGCATCATACTTCACCCAGTCAACGTAGGGGGTGATCATTTCTTCAATTCTTTTTGCAACGGCTCTTTCTCTGCCCGAAACGCCGTGGATGAGCATCAGTTCCTTTAAAATCTTCATATCGATCTTCATGTTCATTATTCCTTTCTCGAATCTCAGATCAGTGCGCAAAGCAGGCTGAGGGTATTTTCAAGATCGTTTTCCTTCACGATCACGCGGTTGGTCTCGGGGTTGCGGCAGGGCAGGCGGAGCGATGCGCAGGGAATGCCCGCACCCACCAGGTGAAGCGCACCTGCAGAAAGATCACCGCAGGATGCCATATCGGCACCGTATGCGGGAATGCCCTGTTCCTTTGCCATGCCGAGGGCACGTTCGGTTAAGGGAGAGTCAAAGTAGAGCACGCGTCTGTCCTTGAGTGCCAAGACCACGCCCTCACCCAGCCTTGCTCCCTTCAAATGCTCGTCCACACCGTCAAAATCGTTGGCGGGTGCAAAACCCAGAAGATAGGCCTCCTCGGGACGGATGGTATATGCGGCGGCAGATGCCGTGGACATCCCCGCCTTTTCCTTCACGGTGAAGACGAAGTAAAGATCGTTTCTTTCTGCCTCGTCCTTGCCGCTCATTTCCTTGATCGCCTCGATCATCAGGGCGCACAGCGCTCTCGACTCCAGCGCCTTGCCCACAAGATAGCCGCCGGGCAGGGTGGAAAGACTGCCTTCAAGAGCGGCAAAATCGCTCTTTTCAAGCTTTTTCTTCAGCTCCTCTGCGGCAAGTCCGGTCTCGGCAAAGAGCTTGTCGGTTGCGGGAGTGTCGCCCGCCTCACCGCCTGCCAGATGCAGCACCTTCACGCCACCCACAGCGGAAATCAGCTCCTTTTCGTTGCCAAGAGTCAACCTCTTACCCGCAAAGCAACCGTTGTCGGCATTGCCCGTCTTTTCAAAGCGGACGTAGCCCTTATCGTCAATATCGGTGATCATATAGCCTGCCTCGTCCATGGGAGCGGTGACGAGAATCTTCTTGCCCTTGCCCTCAAGATGAACGATCAGATTGCCCACTGCGTCCCTTTTGCAGGGAATGCCTTCAAGGGATGCCTCGATCAAGTCAGCCACCCGACCCTCGCATCCCGTGGGGCCAAAGAGCTCGGATAAGCTTTTCAGCAGATCAAAAAACTCTTTTTTCATCACTCTGCCTCCTTCACGCCGTAGCGTTCTTCAATATACGCCGCCAACAGCTTTCCCGTGTTTTCAAGATCCTTCATGGAAATGCCCTCTGCGGGGGTGTGCATATACTTTAAGGGAATGCTCACCACGGCGCAGGGAATGCCGCCCATCAAAAAGGGAACGGCAGAGGCGTTTGTGCCCGTGCTCTTCACGTTCAAAATAGGCTGGCAGGGGATTTCCTTTGCCTTGGCGACGTCGATCACGCTTCTCGTCATGGCTCTGTCGGTCTGCACCGAAAGGGCGACCGAGGGGCCCTCGCCCACGGTGACCGTCTTGTTTTTGTCGGTCTCGGGGGTGTTGCCTAAATCCACGTCTACCACGAAGATCTCGTCGGGATCAAGAGAGAAGGCACCGGTCTTGAAGCCCGCACCAAAGCTTTCCTCCTGGGAGGAAAGGAGGAGGGCAATATCACATCCGCGCTCCTTGCCTTTGAGCTGTTCCACGGCAAGAGTACCTGCCACCGCCGCGGCGGCGTTGTCAAGGGAGGGACCGAAGAAAAGATCGTCGGACAGCGAGAAATAGTTCTTTTCATAGCCGATGGTGGTGCCCACCTTCACGCCGAGTGCGGTCAGCTCCTCCTTGGTCTTGCCGGTAAAGAGGCGCAGATCGTCCATGGAGGGCGTCTTTCTTTGCTCGTTGCCGTTCATCATGCAGTAGGGCTTTTTCACCGTCACGGCAAAAAGCGGCTCGTTTGCGTGCACGATAAAGCGCTCGCCCGTCAGCGTTCTGCGGTCGATGCCGCCAAGAGATCCCACGGTGAGAAGACCGTCGTCCTTGATATCGGTAACGATCAGTCCGATCTCGTCAAGATGACCGTCAATAAGCACCAAAGGGGCGTTTTCCTTGCCGCATCTTGAAATGCAGGCAAGTCCCGCAACCCCTGCGGGCGCAATTTCGTCAAAATAGGGGGCGAGGATCTCCTTGACCTGCCCGTGTCCCCGTTCCTCAAAGCCGGAAACGGTGGTTACAGAGCCAAGAGCCTCAAGCAATTTCTTTGCATCCATAGGTTTGTTCCTTTCTTACGACTGCTCTTCGGGCAGATCGTTAATCAGTTTTTTAAAGTGAGCGCCTCTTGCCATAAAATTGGGGAAGGCGTCAAAGCTGGCGCAGGCAGGGGAGAGCAGAAGCACGTCCCCTTCTTCACAAAGGGTGAGGGCGACCTGCACCGCCGCGTCAAAATCGGGGTTCATATAATAGGCGGGCTTTTCTTCTGCCTCGCACATAAACAGCGCCCCTGCGATCTTCATCATGGTGGCACCGGTAAGGACCACTTTTTTTGCCTTCTTGCAAAGCGCTTCTGCAAGAGGCTCAAAGGGGATGTTCTTGTCGTATCCTCCGCAGATGACCACTACCTTTTGATCAAAGCAGGAAAGAGCGGCGGCGGTGCGGCTGGGCGAGCTGTCAATGGAGCTGTTGTAGCAACGGATGCCCCTATATTCTCTGACGAATTCAAGGCGATGCTCCACGCCTCCAAAGCTTTTCGCCACCGAAGCAAGATGCTCGGGAGAAACAAATTGCCTTGTGGCAAGATAGGCAGCCATATAGTTTTGTCTGTTGTGACCGCCCGGTAAAAGGATGTTTTTGGAGGAAAGCAAAGCCCGATCCCCTTCAAAGATCACCCCGTCCTGATCGTAAAGGGCAGTGTCCCTTCTTTTAGAGGAGAAATATTCCACATTGCCCCCCGCAAGCTCCTTTAGGGGCGCGCTTGCCTCGTTGTCAGCGTTTAAGATGAGCAGGCGGTTCTCGCTGTGGGTAAAGATGTTGGTCTTTGCCTTAATATATTCTTCCATCCCCGTGTGCCAGTCAAGATGGTTTGGGGAGAGGTTGGTCACCACGGAAATCTCGGCAGACCGCTTCATGGTCATGAGCTGGAAGCTGGAAAGCTCTAAAACGGCAAAGTCTTTTTCAGTCATTTCTTTAACGAAGGGCAAAAGCGGGTTGCCGATGTTGCCTCCCACGAAGACCCTGTGTCCCGCTTCCTTCAGAAGAAGGGAAATGAGGGTGGTGGTAGTGGTCTTGCCGTCGCTTCCCGTCACGGCAATGGTGCGGGCAGGGCAGAGCTCAAAGAACACCTCCATTTCGGAGGTCAGCACGGCACCCTTTTTTACCCCCTTCACGATCTGGGGCAGATCGGGGCGGATGCCTGGAGAGCGGAAGATGTAGTCGCCGTCCAGCTCCTCTAAGTACCCGTCGCCAAGAATCAGCTCCACGCCCTTTTCCTTCAGCGTCTTAGCGCATTCACCCAGGGTGTCCTCGTTTTTTTTGTCTCTTGCGCGTACGGTCATACCGCACTCAAGCAAAAAGTCAATAAGGGGCAGGTTTGAAACACCGATGCCCAGCACCTCAGCGCGCTTGCCCGCCACTTGATTTTTAAATTGTTCGTATGTCATAGCAGTCCCCGCAAAAGCGGGATCCTTTCCGCAGCCTCCGCAAAGAAAAGGGGCAAGCCGCATCTTCCCCTATTATATAATAAAAAAAGATTTTTGGCAACAGAATTTGGAAAATAATTTAACGAATTCTCAATTTATAAAGCTTATAAAGCCGCTTTCAGAGCCCCCTTAAAGTAGCCTTGAACACTTTTTGTTTTTTTCAAGCGTCTACTTTAAGGGGATTATATCACATTTGTATAACAAATGTACAGCTTTTTTCCTGTATCCTTATTCTATTTTTCCGATAAGGACATCACCCGTTTTGAAAAGGGGAGCTTTTTTGCTTTGAAAAAATAAATGAAAAGAAAGAAAGCAATTCGCGAAAAGTCCTTGCAATTCACAGGTAAGTTGTGCTATAATATACTGAATTATGGGCAGTTGTAAGGAGGGATGGAGATGACCGTCACGATTTGCGGAAGGGACGTGCATTATACCGTAGAAGGGCAGGGTGCGCCCGTTCTGATTTTAGAGGGGTGGGGCACCAACACCGACGTGTACGCCTCTGTTTCCCGCCTGCTTTCCGCAAGATATACCGTCTACACCCTTGACTTTCCCGGCTTTGGCAAAAGCCCCGAGCCCGATACCGTGTGGGACGTGGGGGACTACGCCTCCTTTACCCGCGCCTTTATCGAGCATTTTGCTTTTGAAAGCTACACCCTGATCGGACATTCCTTCGGGGGCAGAGTGATCTTTAAGCTTTTTGAAGAGGATCCGCCCAAGGGGCTTTCCCGCATCATCCTCATCGACAGCGCAGGGGTAAAGCCCAAGGACACCTTCAAAAAGAAGATGCGCCGTATGAAATACAAGTTCGGCAGAAGGATCCTTGAGCTGTTTGCGCCCGCAAAGGTGGAAAAATACCGCTTGAAGCACAGTTCTGCCGACTATAAAGCCGCCTCGCCCATGATGCGCGAGGTGCTGAAAAAAACGGTGTCGGAGGACTTAACCCACTTATTTTCAAGGGTCAACGTGCCCACCTTGCTCATTTGGGGCAAAAACGATACCGCAACACCGCTATCCGATGCCAAGCTGATGGAAAAGACCATCCCCGATGCGGGTCTGGTGGAGCTGGAGGGGGGACACTACTCCTTCCTTGATCAGCCCGTGATCTTCTCTCGGGTGATGGCGTCCTTTATGAAACTGTAAAACTTCCCTGAGGGAAAAGAAAGGATCTTTATGGAAACCTTTTTCACACTTTTACCCACGGCTTTGTCCTTCGTTGCCTTTTTTGCGGCGTATACTCACCATTTACATATGTTTCAGCTCAATTCCTATCATTTCGATGTGGAAGTGAAGTGGATGGGCAAAAATATGGGTCAGGTGCTTCTGCTCCTGCTCCCGGGGCTTCTATCCGCCCTTTTAACGGCACTTTTGCCCTCCTCTTTTTATCTTGTGTGGGGCATCGCCGCCACCCTGATCCTCGGCGGTCTTGCCCTTTACCTCAACTACAAAAAGGCGGTCAAAAAGGCAAAGAAGCCGCTCGTTTATACCGACCGCGTCAAGCGGATGATGGTCACCTCTCTTGCCCTTTTCGCCCTGCCCACTCTGCTTCTTGTGATTTTTTTGGGCAAATGGGCGGTGGTCTATGCTTCGGCAGTCATCGGACTGATGCCCCTTTACGTACTGCTCGTTAATTTCATCAACAAGCCCGTTGAGCGTGCGGTAAGACGGCGCTACATCAACGAGGCAAAGGCGCTTCTTGCCAAAAACAGAGGGATGAAGATCATCGGCATCACGGGAAGCTACGGCAAGACCAGCGTGAAATACTACCTCACCGAGCTTCTTTCCACCAACTATAACGTGCTGATGACCCCCGAAAATTTCAATACCCCCATGGGTGTGGTCAGAACGGTCAGAGAGCATCTTTCCCCTCTGCACGAGATCTTCGTTTGCGAAATGGGTGCAAAGAGAAGGGGTGAGATCAAGGAGTTATGCGATCTGGTGCATCCTCAAAGCGGTGTGATCACTGCGGTGGGTCCCCAGCATTTAGAGACCTTCGGCTCGCAAGAACGGGTGAGAAAGACCAAGTTTGAGCTGGCGCGCGCCCTTCCGAGGGACGGGAAGGTATATTTAAACGCCGACAGCCCCGAGCTGATGAAGGAAGAAAACAAAGGAAACGCTGTGTTCTACAGCCTTGAAGGACGAGGCGATTATAACGGTGAAAACATCCGCACGGGTGAAAACGGCACCACCTTCACCCTGGTGCACGGCGATGAGCGGGAGGAATTTTCCACTCCCCTCATCGGCAGACATAACGTCTTGAACATTGTGGGTGCCATCGCCATTGCCCACGATATGGGCATTTGCTACGGCGATCTGAAGGGGGCTGTCAGAAGACTTCAGGGCGTGCCCCACAGACTCCAGCTCATCGACAACGGCAGAGCGCTCATCATCGACGATGCCTACAACTCCAACCCCGCAGGTGCAAAGGCGGCACTGGAAACGCTGTCCTTCTTTGAGGGCTACCGTATTTTGGTCACCCCCGGAATGGTGGAGCTGGGCGCACAGATGGAGGAGCGCAATAAGGAATTCGGCAAGCAGGCGGCAGACTGCTGTGACTACGCCGTGCTGGTGGGCAAAAGGCAGGCGCCTCCCATTTTGGAGGGACTTCTTGAAGCAGGCTTCCCGAGGGAAAAGATCTTCATAGCGGAAAGCTTCAACGAGGGCATTGCCCACGCCTACGGTCTTGATACCGCAGGAAAAAGACCGGTTATTCTACTTGAAAACGACCTGCCGGACAATTTTTAAGTAATAGGTAAGAGTAATAGTGAAGAGGTTTGGTACGTTTTTCTCCCCGCGGGAGAAAAACGCAGAACTGAATTTTATATTTTAAGAATGACCCTTTCCATCCAGAATTTTTGGAGATCAAAGAACCTTTTTATAAAAAGGTTCTTTGCGGATTCTCAAGGCAGAGCCTTGGGTGGGGTGTTGGGGCAAAGCCCCAATATAACATATTAAGGAGAAATTGAGATGATCAGAGTAGGACTGTTTTTCGGCGGTAACAGCGTGGAGCACGAGATCTCCATCATCACCGCATTGCAGGCGGCAGAATATATCGACAAGGAAAAGTATCAGATCGTGCCTGTATACATCACCAAGGATAACCGCTTCTTTACGGGCGAGGAGATGGGCAAGATCGATAATTATAAGGACATCCCCGCGGCGCTGAAGAAGGGCACGCAGGTGCTTTTTGCCAAGGGCGAGCGGGGCGCGGTGGATCTCATCCGCCATCCCGCAAAGAAATTCGGTAACAACACCGTGGCAACCATCGACGTTGCCCTCCCCGCCGTGCACGGCACCAACTGTGAGGACGGCACTCTGCAGGGCTTTTTGACCCTGCTTGACATTCCCTACGTTGGATGCGACGTCTATGCTTCCGCTCTCGGTATGGATAAATATGCCATGAAGGCGGTGCTTGCCTATAACGACATCCCCGTTTTGGAGGGGAAGCTTTGCCACGCCCACGACTATGAAAAGGATGCAGAGGGACTGATGAGCCTTCTTGAAGAAAAGATCGGCTACCCGATGATCGCAAAGCCGGTAAATTTGGGATCCAGCATCGGTATTTCCAAGGCGAAGGACAGAAAAGAGCTGAAAAAAGCCCTTGAAAACGCCTTTCTTTATGCAAGAGACGTTCTTTGCGAGCACGCCATCATGAACCTCAAGGAGATCAACTGTGCGGTGCTGGGCGACAGAGAAGAAGCCATCGCCTCCGAATGTGAGGAGCCCGTGGCGGCAGACGAGATCCTCAGCTACGAGGATAAGTACATCGGCGGCGGTAAGGGTGCAAAGAACGCAGGCTCTAAGGGCAGCGGTATGGCGTCACTGAAGAGAAAGATCCCCGCAGAGATCACCAAGGAGCAGAGAGACGAGGTCAGAAGCCTTGCCGTTTCGGCGTTCAAGGCGCTGGGCTGTGCGGGCGTTTCCCGTATCGACTTTATGCTGGATCAGGATAGTGGTAAGATCTACTTAAACGAGATCAATACCATCCCCGGCTCCCTTTCCTTCTATCTGTGGCAGCCTTTGGGCATGAGCTATAAGGAGCTGCTTGACAGAATGATCACGCTGGCAGTAAAGCGCCACCGCCAAAGCAAGGCGGTGACCCACTCCTTCAAAACCAACGTCCTTGCAGGCGTCAAGCTGGGCGGCGGCACCAAGGGCGCAAAGGGATAACAAAAGAGCAAACGCTCCCCAAGGAACTTTTTCCAAGGGAGCGTTTCGATTTTTTAAAAAATTTCAAAAAAAGGTTAACCGTTTCATTTTTCTTTCACTATAAGGGCAGAAGCTTCTAAAAAAGAAAAGGATCAGGAATATGAACGAGATGCAATTAAACGAGAAGATCGGGGAGGTCTCTAAAACGATTTTCTCCTACAGTATGGCAAGAACCCGCAGCCGTGAAGAGGCAGAGGATCTTTCGCAAGAAATCCTCTTGGAGCTTGTGAAGTCGGCGGGCAATATCCGCGACGACAAGGCGTTTTACGGCTTTATGTGGGCGCTTGCCGGAAACGTATATAAGCAGTGGCTTAGAAAGAAGCACAAGGCAGAAACGCTGGAGCTTGCCGAAAACGTCTTGACGGAGGATCTTCCAAACCAAGAGCAGGACTCTTCGGAGGATTTTATATTACTTCGGCGGGAGCTGACCCTGCTTTGTGAAAAATACCGCAGAGCCACCGTTTTATACTACGTTGAAGAAAAGTCTTGCTTCGAAATTGCCCGCATCCTTTCCATTAGCGAAAGTATGGTGAAATACCTGCTTTTCAAATCGAGAAAAATATTGAAAGAAGGAATGAATATGGAAAGAACCTTAGGCGTACTCAGCTACAATCCCAAAAATCTTATCCCGCTGTATAGCGGTGAAGGACCCAACAATTTTCACGCTTTTATGAAAAGCAAGATCAGACAAAACGTTTTAAGCGCCTGCTATAACGATGCCCTCACCGAACAGCAGATCAGTCTTGAAACGGGCGTGCCCCTTCCGTATCTTGAAGAGGAGATCAGCGCACTTCTTGAAAAGAAGATCCTTTTGAAGGAAGGCAAGCGCTACAAAGCCAACGTGATCGTGATTGACACTCGATGCGGCAAGGAGATCGCGGAAAAAGCCGCCCTCTATCACGAAAAAATTGCCAAGGCAATGGAAACGTTCATCGCCGAACACCTTGAATCCTTCAAAGCGATCGGATTTCGGGGCTGTGACTTCTCTGAAAACACCCTTCGCTGGCAGCTTGCCGTGCTGATATTCCGTGTGATCACCTTTGGTGATTTTGAAAAAGAGCAGACGGCAGCCCGGGCGCCGATTACCGCTTGGGGTGAGCGGGCATATCTTTGGTGCAAGGAAGAAAATGAGGAGAATGTGCTTGACAAGTATATTTTCTCCTACAGCGGTATGAAAGACAGGCAAGGTGCCTCGCTCTTCTTCTTCGACTGCCGCACGGGGGGCAAGGGCGATCACCACGATTTCTACGGAAACGAGCGCTTTATCAACATCCTTTGCGACGTTGCACGAGGGAACACCGCGCATTTTGGCGAATACGACCTTGAAGCAGTGGCTGAAATGGTGAAAAAGGGCTATGTGATCAAAAAGGATGGGGGCCTTGTTACGACGGTTCCTGTTTTTAGTGGCAAGCAGTATGAAAAGGCGCTCCTTCTCGCCGAGGAGTTCGTCCGCACAGAGCTTGTGGTGTTGCTTGAAGAGCTGAAGGAAGGCACTTTGCACGTTTTGAGGGAGCATACCCCCGCACACCTGCAGGAGCAGGTGCCTGCCATTGCGAAGATGGATACCTTTGAGCATTCCGTCTGCGCCCCCGGCAAGCTCCTTATGGCACACCGCTACCTGCAAACGACCTACCATCCCTTTGAAATGCCCACCACCTTTATCGTGCTGGATCAATAAAAACACAATGATGTGCCTGCCGAAAAGTGCACTTTTCGGCAGGCATTTTTTCTTTTGTTTAAGAACGCCAACTCAACGATCGTTCAAGTTTTTCTTCCCCCGATGCCTTGATTTCATATAAGAAAGATGGTATACTGAGCGTAGGAGAAAGACTCCGCTGTTTTACTTGGAGGCTGTGATGGTAGATCGTTATATTGAAGAATATAAAAAGGGCTTTGTCTTTACAAGAGAGGAAGACAGGGAGAGCACGTTTGAGGTGCTGGGTGTGCACATCCGTGTAGAGCCGTCGATCTTTTTTGACGGCAGGCAAAGAAGGGAAAAGGCAGACGTGTTTCTTGAAAAAGGGGAGCATCATCGTCAATTTGAGTTCGTGGACCTTTCGAGCGGACGCGGACTTTTTCATGGGCTTACCCTTTGGGGCAATGACTACCTGTTTTTCAAACGAACTCTTTACGGTTTTATTCTTTTAAACGCTAAGACCCTGCAGACAGAGTATGAATATTTTCCCCAAAAGGTGCTTGAGGGCGAGGAGTCCTTTATAATCACAGAGGCTCTGTCCTTTGGGGATCTTTTAATCTTTGCGGGCTGTTATTGGGCGGCACCCTACGAGTATTTTGTTTGCGATCCCAAAAGCATGCGCTTCTTTGCCCTGTCAAAAAAATACGGCATTGAAAGCGCCGGCAACGGCACCATGAAGGTACAGGGGGACACCCTTCTTTTAACGGGCGAAAGCATCCACAACGAAGAGCAGGAGATTTTGGTAAGTCTGACTCTTAAGGAGCTTACCGCACATCTTCAAAACGAGGGGCTTTCAGAATTTTAAAAATATAGAATTGATCGAAAACGTACGGAATGCCCATCCGTACGTTTTTTATATATCTCGCCCCCAAGTTTCCAACTCAACGAGCGGTTAAGTTTTTCTTCCCCCGATGCCTTGATTTCATATAAGAAAGCTGGTATACTGTAAGCGAAAAAGCAACAGGAAAGGGGATTGAATATGAAGAAAAAGCACGTCGCTTTAACGGTTCTTTTATCCATCGTGGCAATCGTCCTGATCTTGGCGCTGAGCCTTGGCGCGGCGGCGGTGGCGGTGATGGGCTTTTTTGCATCTCCCTGGCTGATT
>JAGBIB010000167.1 GCA_017935195.1 Clostridia bacterium | reverse complement strand
CGCAGCCAGCTTGGAAGGCTGGAATTCTACCATTGAACAACACCCGCGTATTTAGCCTGATCATCATACCACAAAAAGAGGCGCTTGTCAAGTATGTTTTTTCAAAAAAATCTCTTTTTTGCTTCCTTTTTTCAAACGCCCTCCTTTTTGACCCGTTCCCTTTGCAAACGTTGGGTGGATGCCCTCTTTTTTAGACCAAAATTTCTCCATTTTTTTCGCCCTCCCCTTGACAAAAAGGGGCGGCAAGGGTATAATTATATAAATAAAAGTATACCTATATGCAAAATCTCCTATCGATGCAGAAAGGAAGGGACTATGAGTATCGATTTTGAGGCAAAGTTTGCCAAGGAAGGCATCACCTACGACGACGTGTTGCTGATCCCCGCAAAAAGCGAGGTCGTTCCAAAGCAGGTAAAGCTGAACACCAAGCTGACCAAGACCATTTCTTTGAACATTCCTCTGATCTCCGCCGCCATGGATACCGTAACAGAAAGCCGTATGGCCATTGCCATCGCAAGAGAAGGCGGTATCGGTGTGATCCACAAGAATATGCCCATCGAGCGTCAGGTGGACGAGGTGGTCAAGGTGAAGAGAAGTGAAAACGGCGTCATCACCGACCCCTTCTTCCTGAGCCCCGACAACTTCGTTTACGAGGCTGAGGAGCTGATGGCAAAGTACCGCATCTCGGGTGTGCCGATCGTGGACGAGAACAGAAAGCTGGTGGGCATCATCACCAACCGTGATATGCGCTTCTTAAAAGACTACAGTGGCAAGATCGGTGATGCGATGACCAAGGATAAGCTGGTCACCGCTCCCGTTGGCACCGACCTTGAAAGCGCAAAGGATATTTTGATGTATCACCGCATCGAAAAGCTGCCCATCGTGGACGAGGACGGCGTGCTGAAGGGCCTTATTACCATCAAGGATATTGAAAAGGCAACCCGTTACCCCAACTCCGCCAAGGACAAGGAGGGACGTCTGCTTTGCGGCGCCGCCATCGGCGTGACCTCCGACGTGGTGGAAAGAGCGGGCGCACTCTTAAAGGCAGGGGCTGACGTGCTGGTTTTGGACTCGGCACACGGTCACTCTAAAAACATTCTCGAATGCGTGAAAAAAATCAAGGCAGTTTATCCCGAGGCTCAGATCATCGCAGGCAACATCGCCACCGCTGAGGCGGCAAAGGATCTGATCGAAGCGGGCGCTGACTGCGTCAAGGTGGGTATCGGCCCCGGCTCCATCTGCACCACCCGCGTGGTGGCAGGCATCGGCGTGCCCCAGATCACCGCGATCTGCGACGTTGCCAAGGTGGCTATGGAATACGGCGTTCCCGTGATCGCAGACGGCGGCGTAAAGTACAGCGGCGACCTGCCCAAGGCTATTGCCGCAGGCGCAGACGTGATCATGATCGGCTCGCTCTTTGCAGGCTGTGAGGAGTCGCCCGGCGACACCGAGATCTATCAGGGTCGTTCTTACAAGGTCTACAGAGGCATGGGCTCCATCGCCGCTATGGAAAAGGGCTCCAGCGACCGCTACTTCCAGGAGGGCAACAAGAAGCTGGTTCCCGAGGGCGTTGAGGGCCGCGTTCCCTTCAAGGGCCCCGTTGCAGACACCGTATATCAGCTGATGGGCGGTCTGCGCGCAGGTATGGGCTATTGCGGATGCGAGACCATCGAGGCACTCAAGGAGACCGGCAAGTTCGTAAAGATCAGCTCTGCCAGCCTTCGCGAATCCCATCCCCACGACATCAACATCACCAAGGAAGCACCCAACTACTCGGTGCAGAACTAATCAAAGGCACTTTTTGAGCCGCCCTGCCGGGCGGCTCTTTTTTGTGGCAATTTTAGCATTCTAAACATTCGTTTGCAAATTTAAGGATAAAGATCACCTTTTACGCCCCCGTTTCACTTTCGTTTTTCAAAATTTATTTAGCACTCTTTGATTAGGAGTGCTAAATTTACAAAAAGGACACATAAAAACAATTACTATTTCACAAAGCGGGTGTATACTATAGACAAGATCGGAGCGAAAAAAGTCCGATTGGAAAACGTCGACACAAAACAAAAACAAAAATCAAAACCAATCAAAAAAAGCGATCCACTCCCAAGCGGATCACACAATGCAAAATGAATCACGGAGGTATTAATTATGTTAAATTCTATGCGCCCCTACACCCCTTTCACCCCTTTTTCCCTGTTTGACGATCCCTTCTTTGCACCCGTCAAGTCCGCTTCCCTTCCCACGGCATTCCGTACCGATGTGAAGGACGAGGGCGACCGCTTCCTCATCGAGGCAGATCTGCCCGGCTACAGTAAGGAGGAGGTAAGCGTCAGCGTGAAGGACGGCGTGCTCACCGTCAGCGCTGAAAAGAAGGAAGAAAAGGAGGAGCAGAAGGAGGGCGGCTATCTCTTCAGAGAAAGACACTACGGCAAGATGGAACGGCACTTCGACCTTTCTGCAATCGACGAGGAGGGGATCGAGGGACGTCTTGAAAACGGCGTGCTCACCCTGACCCTGCCCAAGAAAAAGAAGGAAGAGCCTGCCGTCCGCACCATTGCGTTGGCTTGACACTGCGCAAGCATAAACTCTGCCCGACGAAATAAACTCTGCCCGACAAAAAAAGAAAGCCCTGCCGCTTTTGCGGCAGGGCACTTCAGTCTGTAAAAAAGCTGTTTGAGGCTTTTCCCGGCACCGCAAAAGGTGCCCTTGCAAGAGCTTCCCCGTCCTTCGGAGGCTTTTTAGAAGGGAGATGCTTTTTCAAAGCTTTTCCGCAAGCTTTCCCGCTTGACAAAACCGATCTTTCATAGTATAATAAAGCACATCAAAAAGCAAAGGATGCTTGCTTCACGAAAGGAATGCTATGAAAACTTTTCAAAAGATCGCAGCGCTTCTCTGTGCGTTGCTCCTGCTTCTGACCATTTTTGCCTCCTGCACCAAGGAGAAAAAGACCTCCGATCAGCCTATGGGAGAAAGTCCTCTGCCCTCAGAAAGTCTTGTTTCGGAAGAGAGCGCCCCCGCTCCCTCCCTCGCTCCGCCTGCCAAGAACCCCTCTTCCTCAGGATTGCAGGTAGGCGAAAACGGATCTCTGCCCGTTGTAGATTGGTGATCAACGATCTACCTCCCGCAAGCGCCTCTTGGCATAGTATAATCATAACCACCCGTCAAACGGGTGGTATGCACAAGGGCTAAAAGCCCAATACTACCGGCCAGCGGCTCAAGCCGCTGGCTTTCGTATACTCAAGCCTATTGCCTTTGCCTCTTTT
>JAGBIB010000016.1 GCA_017935195.1 Clostridia bacterium | reverse complement strand
CTGCTCGGTGGCAAAATAATATTCGGTGGCAAGATGGCGGGCGGGGTCGTTTCCCGGGGTTTTTACGTAGATCATAGCTTTTTCCTTTTCTTTTGGCACTTCTCCTGTTATTATAGCACGGCGAAGGCTTTTTTTCAAGAATTTTCAAAAAAAGATGGCAGAAAGGCGCAAAAGGTTGAAAAGTTTTGCTCTTCCTCCAAAAAAACTATTGAAATCGACTGCAATTTATGGTAAAATACCTTCGTATAGGCGGGCGCACAAGCCCGTCACGCTGATTTTCTGAAAGGAAGAATTGCTATGGAAAACAAATTCATCATCGTTCCTCTGGGCGGTAACTCGTTCATCACCAACAAGCCTCAGAGCGAGAGAGACGGCATCACCAAGGAAGGCTGGGAGCAGTGGGACTGCGCAGAGCACGAGTACCACGTCTTCTTCAAGCCCGCCGTTGACGCCACCCTGACCCTGACCCTGATTCTGGGCGCACCCACCGAGGGTTGCACTATAAAGGCAGGTCTTGGCAAGCCCGACAGCGAGATCACCGTTCCCGCAGGCGCCACCGAGATCGCGCTGGGCAGCTATGAAACCACCGCAGGCTACGTGGACGTTGCTGTGCAGGGCGTTTCCAAGGCAGGAGAGACCTTCGCCTTCCCCACTGCGCTGAAGGTTGAGGGCGTGGAGGATGCTGAAATGGCTTCCTACGCAAGAGAAAGCGACAAGCAGGACTTCTACTGGATCCGCCGCGGTCCGTCTGTTCACTGCGGATACGACGTTTCCGCCGCAGGCGAGGACGTGGAGTGGTTCTATAACGAGGCAAGAGTGGATCCCGGTGACGATCCCCACGGTACTTACTGCATGGCTATCGGCTTCCACGGCGGCTATTTCGGTATGCAGGTGTGCGACGAGGGCGAGAGAAAGGTTCTGTTCTCCATCTGGTCTCCCTACAACACCGACGACCCCACCACCATCCCCGAGGATCAGATGGTCAAGGTACTCAAAAAGCATCCTCTGGTGAGAACCGGCGAGTTTGGCAACGAGGGCTCGGGTGGACAGTCCTACATGAACTACAACTGGGTGTCGGGTCAGACCTACAAGTTCCTCTGCCACATCCGTCCCGTTGAAGACAACAAGACCGAGTTTACCTCCTATTTCTTCTTCCCCGAAACGGGCAAGTGGGAGCTGCTCTGCTCCTTCTTACGCCCCCTGACCCAGACATGGTTTAAGGGTGCGTACTCCTTCCTTGAGAGCTTTATCGACGTCAACGGCCACAACTACCGCCGTGCGCACTTCCAGAATCAGTGGATGGTAACCACCTCGGGCAAGTGGGTTCCCGTGGACAAGATGAAGTTGACGGGCGACGCCACCGCAAGAAAGGCACAGCGTCAGGACTACGGCGGAGGCGTTGTTGACAACCACTTCTACCTCAACAACTGCGGCTTCTTCTCCAAGAACGACACGCTGGACACCGTCTTCCACATTGATGCAAGCAAGAACGTCAAGCCCGAGATCGATTTGGAAAGCTTAGAAAAGCCCAGATAAGCAATCACCCAAGCTATTCACAAAACGGGATCAAACGATCCCGTTTTGTTGTTTTTAAGGCACATTTTGAGCAATTTAAAAAGAAAACCCATAAGCGAACGATCGTTCACCAAGCCACCTTAAAGGCCTCTGCCGCCATCCCCGCACAGCGCGACGTTTTTTCACCGCTCCGCTTTTCCCCCTCCCCCTCGAAGCGCCCTCTTTTTATCGCAAACAACGAAAAAGAAAAGGTGAACAGTCGTTCACCTTTTCTTTTTCGTTTGTTTTTGTTGAATCACTTGTCCGCAGTTGCCTTTTCCACCTCTTCAAGAGCGGCGTCAAGGTAGGTGTTCTCCATCAGCTCGAGCATACCCTTGTCGCAAAGAGCGGCAAGCTTGTGGTCCATGGGCAGCTTGCCCAGCACCTTCAGGCCAAACTGCTCTGCAACCTCGTCCACGTGGCTGTCGCCAAAGACCTGAATGTGCTTTCCGCAGTCGGGGCACTCAAAATAGCTCATGTTCTCTACGATACCCAGCACGGGCACGTTCATCATTTCAGCCATCTTCACTGCCTTTGCCACGATCATGGACACCAGCTCCTGAGGCGTGGTGACGATGATGATGCCGTCAAGAGGCAGGCTCTGGAAGACCGTCAGGGGCACGTCGCCCGTTCCGGGAGGCATATCCACATACATATAGTCCACGTCTCCCCACAGAACGCCGCTCCAGAACTGGCTGACCGTTCCCGCAATCACAGGGCCTCTCCAGATCACGGGCGTCTGCTCGTCCTCTAAAAGCAGGTTTACCGAGATGGCTTTGATGCCGGTCTTGGTTTCTGCCGGGAACATTCCCTCGTCGTTGCCCTCAATGCCGAACTTCAGTCCGAAGATCTTGGGGATGGAGGGACCGGTTACGTCGGCGTCAAGAATGGCGGTCTCATAGCCCTTTCTTCTGGTCAGTACCGACATCATCGAGGTCACCAGCGACTTGCCGACGCCTCCCTTGCCCGATACCACGCCGATCACCTTTTTTACGTTACTGCCCGCATTCTGGGGAACCAGAAGGCTTTCGGGCTTTCTTGAAGAACAATCTGCACTGCAGGAAGAGCAATCGTGCGTGCATCCGTTGTTTTCTGCCATACTATCTCCTTTTTTGGCACGTAGTGTGCGATCAATCGTATTTGCAATCATTGCATTTGTTATAGTATACCACTCTTTTCTCTTTTTTTCAAGTAAATTTTCAAAATACCGCATTGGACATATTGCACAATTTATCTATTCGAGTTTTGTGCATATTGCCGAAAGTTTAAATTGGCACAACATTCTCAGAAAAACTTTTAAAAAACTATAGAAATTTGAAAAGAAATGTAGTATAATAAATATTAAGGAAGTTTGTACACGCTCATCCCGTGTAAAAACCACGAAAAACTACAAAAACGGAGGAATTCACTCAGATGAAAAAGAACATGACCACCGTCACCTTCAAGGGTACGCCCGAGCAGGAGGCCCAGCTTCTTGAGGTCATCGCCAAGTATAAGGGCGTTGAAGGTGCGCTGATGCCCGTTCTTCAGCAGGCACAGGAGATCTACGGATACCTGCCCCAAGAGGTTCAGCGGATCATCGCCCTGAACATGGACGTTTCCATGGAAGAGGTCTACGGCGTAACCACATTCTATTCCCAGTTTGCCCTCAATCCCAAGGGCGGCGTTGCCATCGCCGTTTGCCTTGGTACCGCTTGCTACGTAAAGGGCAGCGGTGAGATCCTTGAAAAGATCACCGAGGTGCTGGGCGTGCCTGCAGGCTCTACCTCTCCCGACGGCAGATACTCCCTTGAGGCAACGCGCTGCATCGGTGCCTGCGGTCTTGCTCCCGTGCTGACCGTAAACGGCGAGGTGTTCGGCAGACTGACCGCCAAGGACGTACCCACCATCCTGGCAAAATACACCGACTAATCAGTCCTCTCCCCCCGCAAAAAGCGGCGTATACCGCAAAATCAAAAGAAACCGTGAGGGAGCAATATGAAAATCAGAGAAATTGCCGCAATGGCAAACGCCGAGGTGCTCTGCTGTGAGGAGCTTCTCGACAACGAAGTACATTCCGCCTGCGGAAGCGATATGATGAGCGACGTTCTTGCCTACGTGAAGGATCAGGGACTGCTCATCACAGGGCTTGTCAATCCTCAGGTGGTGCGCACCGCCGAGATGATGGATATGCGTGCCATCCTCTTCGTGCGGGGCAAAAAACCTACCCCCGAAATTTTGGCTCTTGCAAAACAATGCGAAATGGTGATCATGGCAAGCGAATTACGAATGTTTGAGGCTTGCGGACTGATCTACGAGTCGGGTCTGAAGGGCGGCGTGCTGAAATGAGCGCACCGCTGACCTACAGATACGATATCGACGGCGAAAACTTCACCTCTGCAGGTGAAGCCTCGGTCAAGGTCAAAAAGGCTTTACGTCAGCTGGGCTTCAGCCAGGACGTAATCAGACGAGTGTCCATCGCCATGTACGAGGGCGAGATCAATATGGTGATCCATGCAAACGGCGGCTTTGCCGAGGTGAGCGTCTATCCCGACAGGATCGTCATCGTGCTGGACGACAAGGGTCCCGGCATCCCCAACGTCGATCTTGCCATGCAGGCAGGCTACTCCACCGCCCCCGAGCAGATCAGATCACTGGGGTTCGGGGCAGGAATGGGTCTGCCCAATATGAAGGCAAACACCGATGAAATGACCATCGAGACCGAGATCGGCGTAGGTACCAAGATCACCATGACCGTGAAGGTCGGCACTTGAGCAAGGCGGTGACCCATGGAAAAGAGCGGTTACAACCACAGCGTCACCCTGCGCATTGAAAAGTGCAAGGGATGCACCAGCTGCTTGAAGCGCTGTCCCACCGAGGCCATCCGCATCCGAGGAGGACACGCCGAGATCGACGCCTCCCTTTGCATTGACTGCGGAGAATGCATCCGCGTTTGCACGCACAAAGCCAAAAAAGCAAAATACGACCATTTTAGTGAGCTTGACTCCTACAAATACAAGATCGCCCTGCCGGCGCCCTCTCTTTACGGGCAGTTCAACAATCTGGTCGATCTTGACTATCTGATAGACGGTCTTTACCGCATCGGCTTTGACGACGTTTACGAGGTCAGCCGCGCGGCGGAAACGGTGACCGCCTACACCAGAAGATACTTAAAGCGCACCGACGTGAAGCTGCCGGTGATCAGCTCTGCCTGCCCCGCAGTGACCAGACTCATCACCCTGCGCTATCCTTCGCTCTGCGACCACATCCTGCCCATCCGCTCTCCCATGGAGATCGCGGCAAGCCAGGCAAGGAAAAAGGCTCTTTCCGAGCATCCCGAATTAAAAAGCGAGGAGATCGGCATCGCCTTCATCTCTCCCTGCCCTGCCAAGGTCAGCTTTGTAAAAAACAGTCCCGAGGAAGAAAAGACCGACGTGGACGTGGTGCTTTCCATGTCCGAGGTCTATTTTGCCCTCCTTTCGGTGATGCGGATGGACAACGTCCCCCAATATTCCTCCGAATCGGGAATGCTGGGCGTGGGCTGGGCAAGCACGGGAGGCGAATCCACCGCCCTCTTTAACGAAAAGTATCTGGCGGCAGACGGCATAGAAAATGTCATTCAGGTGCTTGACCATCTGGAGGACGGGTCGCTGTCCGAGCTGGAATTTATCGAGCTTGGCGCCTGCCCCGCAGGCTGCACGGGCGGCGTGCTTACCGTTGAAAACCCCTATATCGCAGGAGCGCGGCTGACCAATCTTCGCCGCACCCTGCCCATATCCCGCACCATGCTGCGCACCGAAAAGGGAGAGGACGAGACCTTCATCCCCGAAGCGCTGTGGGCATCAACGCCTGCCTACATCCCCGCAAAGGCCTTGGGGCAGACCCTTGATGAAGCAATGGACAAAATGGCAAAGATCGAAAAAATCTACGCGCGGTTGCCCGATCACGATTGCGGCTCCTGCGGCTCACCCACCTGCCGTACCTTTGCAGAGGACGTGGTGAAGGGTGAGGTCACCGAGGATCAATGCATCGTGAATATGAGAGCTCTCATCGAGGAGCTGGCAAAGCAGATCGGCAACGGAAGCTTTGGAAAGGAGTGAAGAGATGACCGTCTTTGAATTAAAGGAACGTCTTTCCCTGACCCCCGTTTCCCTTCCCGATCCCGAAAGGGAGGTCACCGGCGGATATACGGGCGACCTGCTCAGCTTCGTCATGGGTTCGGCACAGTCGGGAGATGCCTGGGTGACCATCATGTCCAACGTGAACGTGATTGCCGTGGCGACCTTAACCGACGTTTCCTGCGTTCTCCTTGCAGGCGGCGTGGCTCTTGACGAGGGCGTAGCCGAGCGCGCGGTGGCGCAGGGCATCAACGTGCTGTCCTCCCCGCTTTCTGCTTTTGAGCTCTGCTCAAAGGTGGCGGAGCAGCTTTCATGAACGCCTATACCTACGATCTGCACCTGCATTCTGCCCTTTCTCCCTGCGGAGAAAACGATATGACCCCCAACAACATGGCAGGCTTCCTTGCCCTTGGCGGATACGCCATCGGGGCGCTGACCGACCACAACACCGCCGCCAACTGTCCCGCCTTTTTCGAGGCGTGCAAAAGGTACGGCGTGGTGCCGGTGGGCGGTATGGAGCTGACCACGGCAGAGGAGATCCACATCGTTTGTCTCTTCCCCGCCCTTGATGCGGCGCTGGAATTTGACGAGGTTGTGAAAAAGAGGCGGATGCAACTCAAAAACGACCCGCAGATCTTTGGAGAACAGCTGATCTTCGATGGCGAGGACCGGGTGATCGGCACCGATCCCTACTACCTGCCCGCCGCCACCGACATTCCCCTTGAAGAGGTTTCCGGGCTGGTCAGACGCCACGGCGGCATCTGCTATCCTGCCCACATCGACAGACCCTCGGGAGGTCTGCCCGCCATCCTTGGAGGATTCCCCCCCGAAGTGCCCTTTTCCTGCTACGAGTTAAAGGACCCTTCCAAAAAGGAGGAGTATCTGGCACGCTTCCCCATTTTAAAGGGAATGCGGCAGATCTGTTGCTCGGACGCCCACAGGCTTGACGCCATCGGCGATGCGGTGCACAGTCTGCTTTTGGAGGACGAGCCCTACAGCTCGACCCTTCTGCGGATCAGCCTTTTAAAGGCACTGTCTAAAAGAAGCACTTAGATCAAGAAAGGAAGAGAACCGTGAAGGAGCTTTCGCTGAACATTCTTGATATCGCGCAAAACTCGGTGAAGGCGGGAGCCGATCTCATCTCCATCACCGTTGACGAGCAGGGTCCGCGCTTAGAGCTGACCATTGCCGACAACGGACACGGAATGAAGGAGGACTTTTTAAAAAACGTTCTCGACCCCTTTACCACCACCCGCACCACCCGAAAGGTGGGGTTGGGGCTGCCCCTTTTAAAGATGGCGGCAGAAGGCACGGGAGGCGCCCTTTTGATCACCTCCATCCACAAAGAAGAGGATGAAAAAAACTGCGGCACCACCGTGAAAGCCACCTTTTATACAAACCACATCGACTGTCCTCCCTTAGGGGATGTGGTGTCCACCGTGGTACTGCTCGTTCAAAGCGCACCCTTTTTGCCAAGATATATCTACCGTCACGTCAAGGACGGAAAGGAAAGCCATCTTGATACGAGGGAGCTTCACGAGCAGCTCGGCGGCGACATCCCCTTAAACGAGCCCGAGATCCTGTCCTTCATCGGGGAGTATCTTAAGGAGCAGGAGGATGCACTTTAAAACCGGTACTTTATAATCATGCATATAT
>JAGBIB010000166.1 GCA_017935195.1 Clostridia bacterium | reverse complement strand
CGATCTCACCGTAAACGGTGCCGAATGCGGCAGCGGCGTTGCACTCGTCGGTGTCAATGTGCATAGCCAGCGCGAACTTGGGCGAAACACGTACAACGGTGTCGCAGAAGACGGTGGTTCTGCCGTCGCTTTCCACCTTTACGCAAACCACGTCCTTGTCCTTTAAACCCATTGCTTCGGCATCGGCGGGGGTCATATGGATGTGTCTCTTTGCGATCATCACGCCCTCGGTGATGTCCACTTCGCCGCAGGGACCAACCAGCTTGATGCCGGGAGTGCCTGCCACGTCACCCGATTCTCTTACGGGAACGCCCTTCAGACCCAATGTTCTTGCGTCGGTGAAGGACAGCTCCACCTGATCTGCGGGACGGGTGGGACCGAGGATGGATACGTTCAGAGCGCCCTTAGGGCCAACCAGCTGAACCTTTTCTTCGCAAGCAAACTGACCGGGCTGGGAAAGATCCTTCTTGTTGGTCAGGGTGTGGCCTTCGCCAAAGAGGATGGCAAGGGTCTTGTCGGTCACGTGGATGTGGCGTGCGGAAGTTTCAACGATGAATTTCATATTTTTAACGCTCCTTTTTGCATAGTTGTTTTGCCAAAAACTCATACTAAAAACAGTATAGCACTTTTTTATAAAAAAGTAAAGGAGAAATTTTGAAAATGCGGCAGGAAAATCGGGAAAAAGAGGGCAGAAGAGGACTTTCCCTTGAGCGGACACCCGAGGAGGCGGGGTCTGATCGGGAGCAGGGTCAAGGCGAGCCCTCCTTTGAGGAGCGGGAGGCGATGCAGCTGGAAAACATCGTCCGCTCGGGGGCGGTGATCACCAGAAGGGGCGATCTTTGCATCCACACCGTCACCGTCATCGGGCAGATCGAGGGACATTATCAGCTGGGCGACGGGCAGAAAAGCACCAAATACGAGCATCTGATCCCCATGCTTGTGGCGGCGGAAAACAGCGAAGCCATAGACGGCCTGCTGATCCTCTTAAACACCATGGGAGGGGATGTGGAGGCGGGGCTTGCCATTGCCGAGCTGATTGCGGGGATGAAAACACCCACGGTGTCGCTGGTGCTGGGCGGAGGACATTCCATAGGCGTGCCTATGGCGGTGTCGGCAGACCGCTCCTTCATCGTGCCCTCCGCCACCATGACCTTACACCCCGTGCGCTCAAACGGTCTGGTGCTGGGAGTCTATCAGAGCTTCACCTATTTTCACAGAATGCAAGAGCGGATCCTGCGCTTCGTGGCAAGCCATTCCAAAATCACGGAGGAACGGTTGCAGGAGCTGATGCTGAAAACCGACCAGATCCCCACCGATATGGGCAGCATCCTTGACGGTGAGCAGGCGGTAGCCGAGGGACTCATTGACAGAGTGGGCGGTATTTCGGAGGCACTGACTCAGCTAGAAGAGCTGATTCGGGCACAAAACAGAGGATCATCACCGTATGATCCCCAAAAGTCTCTACGGTAGGTAGAAAAGGAAGGAGGAAAAAGAAAAAAAGTTCTTTTTGGTGTTTGTTGACTTTGGCAAGCGCATTTGCTAAAATGAGTTTACAAATGAGTTGTTTTTCAGAGAAGCTCTTTGAATGCTGTCAAAAGCCAAAAAGCTCAAAAACACGAAAAGGAGATGCCCCATGACAAAGCGCATTTTATCCCTTCTTCTTGCCGCACTCACGGCAGGATCGCTGGTTGCCTGCACCAAGGACAAAACCACCTCACCCGATCTCGCTCCTTCAAAAGAAAGTCCCCTTGCTTCTCTTCCTTCGGGTGAAAGCACAACGGCAGGTGGTAAAGGATCGTCCACCCCGAGCCTGCCTTCCCTTTCTCCTTCCCTTCCCCCCTCTCTGTCCCCTTCTCCTTCGCCCTCTCTGATTCCTTCAAGCCCGTCGGATGGCAAGGACGATCCCCTTACCCTGTCAAAGGAGGCGATCGCTTTGTTTAACAACAGCTACGATATCCTTCATAACCGCATCACCGACCGCGGCTACGCCATCACCTCCCTCACCGGTACTTACGTGGGGATGTTCACCCGCGATAGCGCTATTCAGGCAATGGCGCATCTTGAAATGGGCGACAAGGACTCCGCCCGCGCCATTCTCAATTACCTGCTTTCCTACCACGCCACCCTTGGTCTTGAGCGGGCGACCCACATCATCGATCAGCTTCAGGACGAGGAATACGGCAACAACTATCTGACAAAAAAGGGGCAGAGCGTGGTCTACTACGACAGCCAACGTGAAAAGGGCGTGGAGCAGTTTCTCATCACCGCCCCCGAGCACGCCGCCGCCATTCCCTTCCTTTCCCCCATGCCGAGGATCGACAAGGTCAGCGCCTATATCGGTGCAGACAAGGGCGCAACGATCATCGCCGAGATCTACACCGACCTCACCGACCCCTCCACCCTGCTTGGCAAGGGCAGCCTCACCCTTGAAAAAAACACCGCAGACTTTTTGAGCATCCCTCTTGAAAGCACCCTCACCCTGCCCGAAAACACCCTTTGCTATCTCAAGCTCTACGCCACAAAAAGCAGCGGCAGAGTGGTCTTATACGGTATAAACGGAAGTAAAAACGATACCTTTTCCGCCTTCAACTACGATCCCGCCGCTTATGGCGGAAATGGCTGGCGGCAGGTGGATGTGTCCCCCGCCTTCGTCATCGGGCAGGGAGAAAATACCCCCGAAAACTTCCTCATTTCTCAAAGAAAGGCGCCCACGGGCATCTATGCGGTCACCGCACCGAGCAACGGCGCCGCACAACCCTTTATCCCGAGAAGCAAGAGCGTCTTTGGAGTGGAGCTTCACTTGAATAAGAGCCAAAACACCGACAAGGTGGAAGTCTTCCTGCGAGAAAAGTACGACGATCCCGCCACCGCAGTGGGAAAAGCAACCTACACCTTCGGTGAAAAGGAAAACGGCTGGCAGACCGTCCTTTTTGAAAAGCCCGTCGAGGTGACCCCCGGCAAGACCTACTATCTGGTGGTGCAAGCCACCAAGGATAGCGGTAAGGTGATCTGGAACGGCACCACCGACGCCTGCGGAAGCCTCAATTCCTTCAACTTCGACCAAAACGCCTGGGGCGGCTGGGAGGAAAAACCCTATTATCCCGCCTTCGAGATCCTGTCTTTCCCCCAAGAGGTCACCGCACAGGGCTTTGAAGCCCGAGGCAACACCTTGAAGGAGGTGGAGTTGACCCTTCTTTCCCCTGCGGCAAAGGGCAAGATCACGGCGGAAATCCGCACCGACTATACCGATCCCGCCACCACCCTCGGCACCGTCCATGCAAGCATCAACAAGGCGGGCGAGAGCAGATATCTCCTTTCCTTCGACAAGCCCCTTTCGTTACAGTATAAGGGCTACTACTATCTGGTGGTGACCCTCACCGACGCTGAGGCAGGTACCCGCCTACTTTCCGACCCCGCAAGCACTGCAGACTCCCTGGCCTTTGACGGCGACTGGCAGTCTATCGGCTACCGTCTACTGGCAGAGCCCCGATTTGAAGTGGACAGCGTCCCCCTCATCACCCTGCAAAAGGGGAGCGCCGCCTATCAGGAAATCCCCACCGACGGCGAAACGGTCAGCGGTGTGAAGGTCCTCCTTTCAAAGGAGGAGGGGGCGAAGGGCTCTTTGATCGCCTCCTTTTATCGGGGCGAAGGGGAAAGCGCCAAGCTCATCGACAAAAAAACGGTGGATCTTTCCGCCATCGGGAAGGACCCCTCCTTTCTCACCCTGAAATTCGATCTGCCCTACTTCAAGGACGAAGGTAAGACCTCCTACTTCTTAAAGCTTGAAATGGAGGGCGAGGGCAAGGTCTTCTGGTGCGGCTCGTCCACGGTGGACAACCTCAAGACCTATCTGGAGCAGGGAGGAAAAAGACAGACAGTCGCAGGCGAGGCAGGCTTTGAAGCGCTGACCTCCAAGGTCAAGCTCATCAGCAATTACACCCAGACCGATGCCAACTATATGCTCCTGCACGCCTTTGCACTTTTCGCTTCAAGAACCGATCTGACCGCAGAGGAACAGGACTTCGTGAAGAGAGCCTTCCCCACCGTGAAAACCTTTGCAAACTACTATCTTGACAAGGGCGATCACTATAACGAGAAGATGAACCTCCTTTTTAACCCCTCCTTGGAGCATTCCAGAAAGATCCGCTATTGGCAGTCCTACGATCTTTTGACCAACGTCTTTGCCTCGCAGGCACTTTACGAGCTGTCACCCATTGCAAAGGCGCTGGGAGATGGCGAAACGGCGGATAAATGGAGCAAATACGCTTCAAAAATCGAGCAGGGCATCAAAGAAAATCTGATTACCGAGGTGGACGGCAAAAAGATCTACGGTGAGTTTTACGACGCAGAGGACAACATGAAGTTCTACCCCGGCATCTCCTGGGTCAATCTGGCACCCGTTGCCGCAGAGTGGTACGCCACCGACCCCGAGATCATGAAAAACACCTACGAGATCTACAAAAAGTACGCCTCGGTCACCATGTACGGTCACACAGCTCTGGCAACCGAAGCAACCCTTGGCACAAACGAGCTGACAAGAGAACTCATCGGCAAGGGGCTTGCATGGGAGCTGATGCTCTGCCATGACCTTGGCGATACCGAGCAGATCCAATGCATCGTGGAACTGGTGCTGAAGACGGCGGAGAAAAACCACATCTCGGTCTATCCCGAATTCTGGAAGTCGGAAAGCTACGTGACCGACCCCGGAAACCAAGAGCATTGCTCTTGGCAGGTCTACGCCATGTGCAAGGTCTTTTCCTTGCTGACCAAGGAAAAATAACAACTCTTCAAAAAAAGGTGTCTCCAATGCTTCCGCATTGGAGACACTCTCTTTTTTGCCTTGAAAAATTCACAATTTTGTGGTATAATATGTTGGGTTTAGCTTAAAAACAACAAAAAAACAAGGGTTAAAAATATTTTGTCAATTTTGGTAAAAGGATATAGAATCATGCTTCACACTTTCAAAGAAAAATTCAAAAAATGTCTAATATCTTCAAAGACCTGCCCTGCCGATCGAGTGGCAATCCCCGTGCTTGCCTTGGGACTGCTTTTAAAAAACATTCTGCTCCAGATGTTCATCTCGGGCTCCAACAGCTTCAAGCCTCATTTTGGTATTGAGCCTGCCCTCCTTATTCGAGGACTCTTCTTCAGCCTGATCACCATCCTGCTTCTGCTTTGTCCCGTGCTGCTCTTTAAAAAGGCGGCAGGCAAGATCTCCTACGGTATGATCATCAGTCTGCTGATGACCACCCTGCTGATCGTTGACGGATGCTATTTCAGAGGCTTTTCGGAGATCCCCTCCATCTCCATCCTTTCTGCGGCAGGTACCGCCACCGACACGGGTAATGCCGATGCCTCCACGGTCTTAAGCCTCCTTTCGCCTTACGATCTGCTCTATTTCGTCGATTATGCCTTGCTCCTCCTCTTTGCCCTCTTCCGTCGCTTCTATAAGCCCGAAGGCCACGGATTAAAGGAAAAGATCAAGGCACACCAAAAGCGCATTCCCGCCTTTTTTGGTGGAAAGAGCCTGCGCTTCAGAGCAATGCGCTTCGGTGCGCTCTGCCTTTGCTGCATGACCGTCCTGCTTTTCCTTCCCGCACTCAACGCCATGGGCGCACTCAGCGATGCCTACTATACCGTTTACGAGCCCTCTCATTTGAAAAACACCGTCTTCTACTTCACCCCCATCGGCTACCACATTGTAAATATCGTGGATACGGTGGAAAAACAGGTGGAGTCCACCCGCACCGAGGATCCCGACGAGCCCTCCGAAGAAAAGGAGGAAACACCCGAGGAGCGCCATCAAAGAGAGCTGATCGAGGCCTTCTTCAAGTACAATGCCCCCCTTGCAGATAACGACTACGCAGGCATCTTCAAGGACAAAAACATCATCCTCATTCAAGTGGAATCCCTTGAAAACGGTGTGATCGGTCAGTCGGTGGAAGATGTGGAGATCACCCCCAACCTAAACAAGCTGGTGGGACAAAGCGGCTCTTCCCTCTATTTCCCCCACATTTACGATCAGGTGAAGGCGGGCAACAGCTCGGACTGTGACCTGATGATCAACACCTCCCTCTTGCCTACGGGCGAGGTCTTCTTCCGCAACCATAACGGAAAGCTTCTTCCTTCCATGCCCGTGCTCCTTCGACGCAAGGGCTACGGCACCTACTACTATAACGGCTCTGGTCCCACCAGCGTGTGGCCTTACAGCACCGTTTACGGTAACGTTTTCGACTATGTTACCGATGCTGAGGACGAGGACTGCAACTTCCATATGATTGAGGCACTTCTGCCCGAGGAAAAGGTCTACCGCTACTCCTCCGATGAAAACACCTTCAATTTCGTTTTAGAGGATCTTTCAAAGAACAAGGACAAGAACGAAAACTTCTTCTCCCAGATCATCCTCTGCTCCAGCCATACTCCCTTCCGCTATGACAATCTGGCAAAGGAAGAAAACCGCAATCCCATCCCCGCAGAATACTGCCTGCCCACCCCCGAAGACAGAAGACTTGCCACAAGCAAGACCTTCCACTATTTCAACGGTCTGCACTATGTGGACGCGCAGATCGGCCTCTTCCTTGAAAAGGCCGAGGCACAGGGACTTTTGGAGGACACCGTGGTGCTCATCTACGGTGACCACCTGGGTATCCACAAGTATTTCCCTCAGGATGCCGAAAACGTGGCAGAAGCCTATCCCGACTATGCCTTCATCAACGAGGGCGAATACTTCTCCGTACCTCTCATCATCCACGATCCCTCGGGAAAGACCGAAGCAAAGAAATTTGACATTCCCGGCGGGCAGTGCGACATCATGCCCACTCTCCTTTACCTTTTGGGCATGGATCAGGAGGACTACGCCTTTGCCATGGGCAAGGTACTGGTCAACACCGATAAAAACTACACCATCATCTCCAACGGCACCATCATCGGCGATCAGCCCGACGAGGAAACGAAAAAGATCATAGAAATGATGTACAAGGTCTCAGACTACATCGTGGAGCGGGATGAATTCGGCGATCTGGTAAAGGACGAGCGTGCAGCGGCAAAGGAGCGTGCCGAGCAGGCGGCAAAGGAAGAAAAGAATACCGATGCAAGCCCCTCCCCCCTGGAAGCCCTGAAAAAGGAGGAAAGCATCCTCCCCTCAAGAAACGAGGACGAGATCCGCTGAAAGACAACACGAGGTAACACCATGAACAAACAAGTATATGACGCAACGCTCTGCCGTACCGTCACAACAGAGCAGACTGCAAAGGCAATGGGCAGCGGCTCGCTTGCCGTCCTTGCCACCCCCGCCCTTGTGGCGTTAATGGAGGAATGCGCCTGCAAGGCCCTTGAAGGGTTCTTGGAGGAGGGACAGACCTCGGTGGGCACCGCCCTGACCCTTCGCCACACCGCCGCCACGCCGGTCGGTATGGAGGTCAGGGTAAAAGCGGAGGTCAGCCAGATCGACGGCAGAAGGATCGTCTTCACGATCACCGCCGAGGACGAAAAGGGTGAGATCGGAAACTGCACCCACGAGCGCTTTTTGGTGATGGCGGAACGCTTTACCGAAAAGACCTATCAGAAGCTTGAGGGCTGAATCATAATCATAACCACCCGTCAAACGGGTGGTATGCACAAGGGCTAAAAGCCCAATACTACCGGCCAGCGGCTCAAGCCGCTGGCTTTCGTATACTCAAGCCTATTGCCTTTGCCTCTTTT
>JAGBIB010000165.1 GCA_017935195.1 Clostridia bacterium | reverse complement strand
GATTGCGGGCCAGCCCTCATAACGCATTTCATTGCGGACACCAACGCTCTTGACATCGGGCACAGCGATGAAGTACTGCCAGACCTTGCCAGCCAGACCAGCCTTATCGAACTCCTCGCGCAGGATGGCGTCAGCCTCACGCAGCGCGTTGAGGCGGTCACGGGTGATGGCGCCAAGGCAGCGTACGCCAAGTCCGGGGCCGGGGAAGGGCTGACGATATACCATTGCGTGGGGCAACCCAAGTGCCTCGCCTACCACTCTGACCTCGTCCTTATAAAGAAGCTTGATGGGCTCAACCAAAGCAAACTGCAGATCCTCGGGAAGTCCACCCACATTATGGTGGGACTTGACTGCCTTCTTTCCCTCTGCCTGCTTGATGCTTTCGAGAATATCGGGATAAATGGTGCCCTGTGCGAGGAAGGAGATGCCTTCCAGCTTCCGTGCTTCATCTGCAAAGACCTCAATAAACTCCTTGCCGATGATTTTTCTCTTGGTTTCGGGATCGGAAACACCCTTAAGAAGATCAAGGAAACGGTCTGTGGCATCAACATACACCAGATTTGCATCCAGCTCCTTGCCGAACACCTCGATCACATTTTCAGACTCATTCTTGCGCATCAAGCCGTGGTTTACGTGCACGCAAACCAGCTGCTTGCCGATCGCCTTGATGAGCAGTGCCGCAACGACAGAGCTGTCCACGCCGCCGGACAGCGCCAGCAGCACCTTTTTTTCGCCCACCTGCGCTCTGACCTTTGCTACCTCCTCTTCAATAAAGGCGTTTGCCTGCTCAAACGTGGTAATGCGTTCAAAGCTTTCGGGACGAACATTCATTTCCTTTTCCATACCTTTGATCCTCCTAATCTCTCTTCATATTCGGGAATACTCCCTTTTTCCGCTTCTTTTCACCATTTTTTGTGTTTGGTTTCAATTATCATAGCACAAATCAAAAAAACAGTCAAGAGCACATTGAAAACTTTTTTGTTTTTTCTCCTCATTTTTTATTTTTTACAAGGAAAAAAATACAACGAATAATCCCTTCATTTCTTCAAACACTGTTTTCGTGCCGATCGCAGATCGGACTAAATTGACCAAATCAAGGAGCAAAACAGTGAAACTCACCGACCAGACCGAACGGTTATACCGACAGATATACAAAAATGCCGCCATGGGCCTCGGTACCACCTCCCATTTGCTGAAGACCGCTCGCGGCCACCATATGGCTGATGCACTTCGTCTGCAAAATGCCGAATACAGCGCCATTTGCAAAAACGCCAAAAGCCGTATGCTGGAGCGAGGTAAGGCGGTCAAGGGGCTGTCACCCATGGAAAAAATGCGTACCGACGGCATGGTATCCTTAAATCTTTTGATGGATGACAGCGATAGCCACGTGGCGCAAATGCTGATGACCGGCAGCACCATGGGCATGATCAACGCTGAAAAGCAGTTACGCAAGAACCCCTCTGCCGACCCCTACGCCAAGGCGCTGATGCGCCATCTGTCTGACTTTGAAAAAAGTACTCTTGACAAGATGAAAGGCTTTTTATAAGCATTCTTCTTGACAAAGCCCTTCTTTTGCGGTATAATCGGTAAAGAATGATAAACGCAAAAGGACGGTAACGATCTGTGAAAAAATTTCTTTTCCCCATTTATTCTCTGCTGACTGCGTCAGCTCTTCCCTGCCTTTCCTTTGCCGACGGCTCTGATGTCACCCCTGCAGGCGAAGCCACTGTAAAGATCGTGTGGTACGTGGTGTTGGTTCTTCTTTTCGGCGGCGGACTGATCGCCATCTCCCATTGGAGCAAAAAGATCAACGAGCGGGACGCCGAGCTTGAAAAGAAGCTTCGCGAAAAGGAACAGCAGGAGCAGACCGAAAAGGAAGGCGACGAAGAACCCGAAAGCAGTCCTATAGAAAAGGAAGTCGAAGAAAAGACAACCGACAAGAAGGAATAACCTCTCGCCCTCGCAAACAAATAGCCATCAACAAATAGCCATTAAAAAAGAAGCTTTGTCTTTCGACCAAGCTTCTTTTTTAGTTCATTAAGATCTTAAAAGATCAGCCTCTTCCAAAAACCTTTTTGCCTGCAACGGCTACTGCCGCAAGGCAGAGGATGGACAGCAGAACGAATACCACGGTCTGCTCACCTGCCACGGGAGGCTTTACGGGAGGATCAACAGGCTCGCCCCAATTGTCGGTCAGCTCTTCAAACACCGCCGTGTAGGTCACACTGCCGGTTACTGCGGGAAGAGTGGTGCCTGCCTCGTAAAGAGTGGTACCGTCGGACCAGCCAAGGAAGACATAGAAGGTCTCGCTGGTTTCACCGTAAACGGGGTTCTTATAAGGATCTGCGATCACGGGAATATCGCCCTCGGCAAACTTTCTTTCGGTTGCCACACCGTCTACCACGAAGGTCAGGGTCTGCATTGTGGGATCGGTGTAGGCGTGTACCTCTGCAAAGTGCAGAGCCCAGTTGGAGGAGTTGTAGGTACCGTAAATGCGGAAGTAACGGTATTCACCGATATCGTTGCCACAAGCAAAGCGATAAGATCCGTTACTGGGATCCTCGGTATGCTGTTCGCCGATGTAGTCCCACTTGGACAGAGGCAGAGTGGGATCGTTGGTAGCGTAAACGTCGAACTGATAGTATCTATCGCCCTGATAGAAGCCGACATCCAGAGCAGAAACAATGGTCTTCTTGCCAAAGTCTAATTGAACGTAGTCCTCATGCTCCTTTGCGGCATAGCCGGGAGTTGCGGTTACCTTATCGTAAATGGGTTCGGCATTGACCTTGAACTTGTTCACAGCAGAGCTGCCCATATACGCCAGATTGCCTGCTTCGTCATATAGCATCACGGTTACAACGTACGCAGAATCGTACTGAGGAATAAACTGATTTTCACCCTCTGCTTCGCAAACGTTGAAGCGCCACAGACCCAGATCCTCATAACGGGAGGAGGGCTGCATATCGGACAGCTTCATTGCAGAGGAAACGTAAGTACCGTTTTCACGGATTCTCTGACCGTCGGTGAAGAGCAGACGAACGGTATAACCGGTCAGATCCATCTTTTCACCTGCATCATCCTTTAAGATGGTGAGCAGCTCGGTCACGCCGTTTCTGTTTTCAAAGCCCTGAATGTCACCGTACACGTAAGGAGTTACGGACAGACCTGCCACGCTGCGCTCTTCAAGAGTTGCACCTGCCAGCACTGCATTGTCTTCATTTACGGCAGCCATCAGCTCGTTTGCGGTCACGCCGTTCAAAACGACCTTCACGTTCTTGCAACCGTCCAAAACCTTTGCGCCAACGCTCTTAATGCCGCCAAATACGGTCACGGTCACACCGTCGGCACCGCAGGCAAGAGCACCCTCGCCCAGCTCGCTCACGCCTTCACCGATAAAGATCTTTTCAACCTTGTCAAGGCCCTTGAAGGCGTCCTTACCAATGCTGTCCACAGAGTTGGGGAATACGAAGATTTCGGTGATCTCGTCTGCAAAGCGAGTCCAAGGATAGGTCTCTTCTTCCACAGAACCGATACCGCCGATGATCAGCTTGCCGTCTTCAAGAGTCCATCTGTAGCCGTCAAACTGGTCGTACCAATGCAGATCTCCGATATTGGTACCGTAATCGTTGTCGGTCATTTCCTCGGTGATGTCGGTTCCGTCACCCAAAGTCACCTTAACGGGAATCTCCTTAAGTGCCTTGGGTGCGGGGAAGGTTTCGATCTCTGCAAAATGTGCGCCCCAGTTGGAAGAGTTGTAGGTGCAGATGAAGCGCACGTAGCGGTAAGAAGCGTAGCTTCCGTCCTCGGCGGGCTGTACCTTTACCTCGTACGCACCGCTGCTGGTCACGTCATTGGACTTTTCACCGATGAGCGTCCACTTGGATAAGGGCAGAGTGTTGTCGTTGGTAGCGAAGATCAGATACTTATAGTATCTGTCTGCAACGCACATGGTAACCTTGAAGGATCCGATGGGCAGGGATTCGCCCAGATCCTGCTCTACGTAGTTGTGCTGGCAAGCAAGGGAGGGAGTTGCCGTTCTCTCTTCAAAGATGGGCTCCTCGTTTACCTTGAACTTGTTCACGTCAGACTTGCCGCTATAAGCCAGAACACCGTTCTCATCGTAAAGCATTACGGTGATCACATAAGAGGAATCGTACTGGGGAATGAACTGGTTTTCGCCCTTTGCTTCACAAACGTTGAAGCGCCACAGACCCAGTCCCTCGTCCTTGGAGGAGGGCTGCATATCGGACAGCTTCATTGCGGCAGAAACCCAAGTACCGTTTTCGCGGATTCTTTCGCCGTCGGTGAAGAGCAGGCGAACGGAGTACTTCTCCAAATCAACGTTGTTGCCCTCCCCATCCTTGATGATGGTCAGCAGCTCGGTCACATTGTTTCTGTTCTCAAAGCCTGCGATAGAACCGTCTACGTAAGGGGTAACGGTCAGGCTCTTCACAGTGTTTTCGGTGAAGGTTGCGCCTGCAAGAACGGCGTTGTCTTCATTTACAGCACTCAGAAGTGCGTTTTTGGTGGTATTGTTCAAAACGACCTCAACGTTTTTGCAGCCGTCAAGAACCTTTGCGCCAACCGAGGTCAGACCGCCGGATACGGTCACGGTCACACCGTCAGCACCGCAAGCCAGCGCACCGTCGCCCAGGGTGGTCACGCCCTCACCGATATAGATCTTTTCCACCTTGTTAAGACCCTTGAATGCGTCCTTACCAATGGAGGTTACAGAATTGGGGAATACGAAGATCTCGGTGATCTCATCTGCAAAGCGGGTCCAGGGATAGCTGTCCCCTTCAACGGCACCCTTGCCGCTGATGATCAGCTTGCCTGCACGCAGCGCCCATTCGTAGCCGTCTTCAAAAGCATCGTACCAGGTGATGTCACCGTACGCCGCAGTATAGGAACCCGAGTCGCCGTCGGTCAGGGTGGAGGTGATGTCCTCTCCGTAAGGATCGGTAAAGGTGGTGCCTTCATAGGCCACCGTCTCGTCTGCCGCAGAGCCAAAGGCCATAGCGGGAACGAGGGCCAAAACCATTACCAATGCCAACAGAAAAGCTACTACTCTATTCTTCATAATGCTTCTCCTTAGTTTTCAAATTTGATAAAGGATGTCGGGGAAATGCATCAAACCAGATCCTGCCGGTAAAGGGCAGAGGATTCGGTGTAGTCTACTGCGATCTGCTTATAACCAACCAGATCTTCACCGTCGTAGACCAGAACGATCATGTCGTACACATTGGTCTTGCCGTCATTGGTGGTCAGATCGTCCATGCCTGCATCGTATACGGGCAGACGGTAAAGCACGTTGCTGTTGCCCTTCAGATCGTATACCTTGTATGCCTTGGTGGATACGCACTTGTAATCGCCCTCCACATCGGCATCCTTATACCAGATCTCAAAGGTGTAATCCTCAGATGCGGTAAGCTCGGTATCGGAGAACTGGTAAGAAAGCAGGAACTTGTTATTGGTCACGCCAAAGGCGGAGGGAGCGTATTCGGTGCCATCCTTGATGTAGGAGGTCTGATAAAATGCACCCTTATTCAGCTTCTTGTAAACGCTGTCCTCTGCATTTGCATCGGACTGAGTCAGCCACTGCAGCCATTCCTGAGGAAGAGCCTTCTTGATGGGCTCTGCATCGGGGCTTACTCTGTAAAGCTCAAAGCCCTTGAAGGAGAACTTCTCCAGCTCGTAAAGCGTGCCATCGTAGTCAACCGACTCGCTTGCCATCAAACCGGTCTGTTCGTCGAAGTAGAAGACGTTGCCCATCAGAGCCTGCCAGCCGGTAAGAGCCTCACCGTTCTGATAGTAACGAATGCCATCTTCATCCTCAACAAAGCCGCTGTCTCTGCTGATCTGCAGGTCTGCCCACAGCATATAGTGGTCGGAGTGCACGGGAGAGGTCACTCTGCCGGTAGCCAACTGGGTAACAGTATTTGCGGTGGAAATGATGTTGTCGATCGCACCGCCGCCAACCTCGGGGTTGGTTACATAGTAGTTACCGAAAAGGTTTGCAAAATTGCAGTAGGGGAAGTGAGGTCCCACTTCCTCGGGATCTTCACTGTTCAAGTCACCCACCAGAATGGCAACCTGCTTGGACTGCAGCTCCTTGGCAAGAAGGGGGAACTGCTTGTCACGGGCGCTCTTTTCGGGCCAGGTGAGGTGGGTATTGTAGAAGTCCACCTGCACGCCGTCCACATTGATCACTGCGTGACCGTATGCGCGCTGTTCGCCGCCACCGGGCAGAAGAACGGTCTCATAGCTGACGATGGGGTACTTGGAAAGAATACCGTGACCGTATGCACCACCGTCAAAATTGAAGCACTTGGAATAACCGTAGTATTCATAGCCGGTCTCCTCGGACAAAACCTTCATGGTGTCCTGCTTCTTGTTACGTCCGGTGTTCTGGTCTACCTCCTGCAGACCCACGATGTCCAGCTCCATGTCCAGAATATCGTTGGCGATCACCTTGAACTTGTGGCTTACACCGGCACCGTTCTGGATGTTGTAAGTGCCAACTCTGATGTTGATGGGCTCGGTTTTTGCTCCGGGAACGCTTGCAACACCCAGAGTTGCGCTACCAAGCACGCCCAGCATCACGGTGGCATCGGCAACCGACACAAGACCGTCAGCATTCAAATCGTAATCCTCGGGAATCTGGTCAGCCGGCTTTTCCAAAGCATTCAGAAGGACTGATGCATCGGAAATATTCACGACTCCATCTCCTGAAAGATCGTACTCCGTCTCTTCATCTGCCCAAGAGCCGAGCACAAAAATCGAGCCCGAAAGCATGGTCAGCACGAAAAGAAGGGACAATGCGGAAAGTATTCTTTTTTTCATGTTGATACTCCTTTTTTGTTTTTCTCGCAGATATAGCGATACAAGTCTATTGTACACAATTCGTTCACACAATACAAGACAAATTTATCAAAATTCAAGCCAAACAAGACAAATATTGCTCTCTTGTAAAAAGCCAATCGATTTCCTTCATGTTGCCTTTTCTCAAATATAAAGTATCTATACACATTTGGATGCAAAATTAAGCAAGTTTTGTCAACAACAATAGTAAAACCCGCAGTTTTTTCACTATGCGGGTTTTTGAGACAATATTCTCGACAGCTATTTAAGAAAGCGGTATTTCGTCCTGTTCTTCCTTTGCGGCGGGCAACAAAACCGTCACCGTCGTGCCCTTGCCCACGGCACTTTCAAGAAAGATCTCGCCACCGTGCAGCATCACTGCATGCTTCACGATGGAAAGCCCCAAACCCGTGCCTCCTACCGCCTTAGAACGGCTTTTGTCCACACGGTAAAAGCGTTCAAAGATACGACTCTGCTCGCTTTGCTCAATACCGATGCCGTTATCCTTCACCAAAAGAGCAATCCGCCCTTCCCTCTTTTCCAAAAGGATCTTCACCCAACCTCCGGGGCGATTATAGATGATGGCATTGTCGCAAAGATTGAAAAGCATTTCATGAAGAGTGGCGGGAATGCCCAAAGTGACCGCCTCCTCTCCCTCCACCGTCAGAGTGATCTGCTGCTTTTCGGCTTTTCTTGAAAGTGCGCTTTGCACCGAGCAAGCCAGATCCAACAGCTTGACCTCGGAAAAGCCCTCGCGGATCTGCCCCTCGTCAAGTCGGGACAGCTTGATGATGTCCTCAATAAGCGCAAGCAGTCTTGCCGCCTCGGTACGAATGCCTCTGCAGATCTCACCGTGATCCTCGGGGCGGGCAATGCCCTCGGCAATGATCTCCGAAGAACCCATAATGGTAGTCAGCGGTGTCTTTAATTCGTGGGAGACGTTTGCGGTAAACTCCCTGCGCATCTGCTCAGCGCTCTCCCTCTCGGTCACGTCCCTTGCAAGAAGCACCGCGGCAAAGGATTTCTCTCCTGTGATGGGATAGGCAGAGATCTGATAGATCCGCCCTTTTTTCTCAAGTCGTGCAGAGCCTCCCTGCCCCAAAAAGGTTCTTTCAAGCAGTTCCTTGACCGTCTGCTCCTTGCAGATGCGCAAATAAGACAGATCGGTCAGATCGTAGCGGTCAAACAGCCTTCCTGCGGCGCGGTTCGCCGAAAGCACGGTTTTTTCAAAGGAAAAGACCACGAATGCCTCCTCCATGTTGTCGGTGATCAGCGCAAATTCCTGTTGCTTTTCCTTTAACTGTCCAAGCTGCTCCTCAATACGCTTGTTCTGCCTCTCAATGCGCATCAAAAGGGGGTCAAATTCATCGTAGGTATCGTTTTCAAGGGGATTGTCCAGATCCATTTTGCCAAAGGGTGCCATAATGGAGGCAGTCAGATGCTTTGCCACCATCGCTGCCAGCGCCACGCAAAGAAGAAGGATCAGAGAAATCACCGTTGCACTGTCGTTGATCATATCGATCAGGCTTTTTTCGGTAACGGCAAGGCGCAGGATATTTCCGTCTTCTGTCAGTGCGGCAAGATAGCAAGAGCTTCCCCCCACCGTTGCCGAGGGGCGCACTGCTCTTCCAAAGCCCCCCTCCAGCGCCTCCTTTACTTCCTCGCGATCCAGATGGTTTTCCATATCGGTGGCATTTGCCACGCTGTCGTAAAGCACCGTCCCATCGCGATAGATCAGTGTGATACGCTCATCCTGCCCCGCCGCCTCTTGCAAATAGTCCACCTTGCCGATATCGTATCCCTTGACCAGATAGGTCAGCTGAGCGTGAAGAGAGGAAAAACGAGCCTCCTGCTGCTGACCGTATAGGACAAAGAGCATCCCTGCGGCAGACAGCAGGATGAGCAACACCGAGGTCAGACAGATGGCTCTGAAAATAGCACTCTTCATACGGTCGCTCCGATACGATAGCCAACGCCTCTGACCGTTTCAATCAGATTTCCCTCCTGCCCCAGCTTTGCACGCAGGGTGCGGACGTGCACGTCGGCAGTACGGGTCTCCCCGTCAAAATTGTAGCCCCAGACCTTTTCAAGGATGACATCCCGTGTAAGCACCTTGTTTTTGTTTTCCATCAATAGTTTTAAAAGCTGGTATTCCTTCAGGGTCAGATCCACCTTTTTGTCAAGAACGAAGACCTCGTGGGCCTCATCGTCAAGAAGAATCCCACCGATGCGGATCCTGCCGCTTGACGCTAACGCAGTACTTCCTCCACCGCTTCGCCGTAACACCGCCCTGATGCGGGAGATCAGCTCCATCATCCCGAAGGGCTTGGTCACGTAGTCATCCGCCCCCTGGTCAAGTCCCACCACCTTGTCGTATTCACCGTTTTTGGCAGTGAGAATGATCACGGGAAGACCTGCCGTTTGAGGATCTGCTCTCAGTCGCTTCAAAATGGTGTTGCCATCCTCCCCGGGAAGCATCAGATCCAGCAAGATCAGCTCCGGCTTTTTTTCCTTTAACGCATGAAAAAGAGCCGCACCGTCCTCAAATCCCACCGCTTCAAAGCCGCTGTTGTTTAGGGTGTACACCACCAACTGACGGATACCGCCGTCATCTTCCACATAGTAAATCATTCGTTCCTCCATAGGATCTTTCGGTAAATGCTTCGTTTCTTCTGTCCACAGTATACACCTTTTTTTGAAAAAATGCAACGGTCAAGCGTCGATTCTTCCTCCCATCCGCAAAAAAAAGAGAAAACACTCTCCTGTTCCGACCTTTTTTTCAAAAAGAAAATGCTACACTACGGACACGATAAACAAGGAGCGAACCATGGAACTCTATGCAGATCTTTTTTTGCTTGTCAACTTTTTTTGTGATCTGACAGTGCTTTGGGTGTGCGCAAGGCTCCTTTGCCGCAGAGTAAAAAGACGCCGTCTGCTCCTCGGTGCAGGCATTGGGGCTCTTTATACTCTTTTGTGGATGCTCCTTTACCCCGCACCTCTCCCCCTTTTTCTGCTCTCGGTGCTATGCTCCCTTCTGATGGTCCTTGCCGTCTTCGGCTTTCACAGCAGAAAAAGCTTTTTCAAATCGCTTTGCTTTTTTTATCTGACCTGCCTCTTGATGGGTGGAGTGGTCAGCGGCATAAACAACGCCATCGGCAGGATCTTACCTCCTCTTTACGCTCTGCTTACCCTCTCCCTCTGCCTTGGTATAGGATCGCTTTTCTGCCTGACGGTGGGCAGAGGCTTTGAAAAAATGGGCAAAAAGAAAAGCGGCGAGCTGACCTTCGTAAAGGAAGGAACAGCCTATCGGGTAAGGGGACTGTTCGATAGCGGAAATCTCCTGCTTGACCCTCTTTCTCTTTTTCCTGTCATCCTCATTGACCCCGCACTTTTCGACCGTCCACCTCCCTGCGACCGCACGATCCCCATCAAAACCGCCGCTGGGCAGCGGTGTCTTGAAGCCTTTTTGCCCGAGGATGCAAGGGTGGACGGCATTCCTCGGCAGATCTGCATTGCTCTCTGCCCACCGCCCAACGGATCCTTCGGAGGCTTTTTGGCCCTTCTGCCTCCCTCATAACGCCACGGCCGGCAGTCCTTCATTTGCACGTCAAGGCTGATCGTACATTCATTTTCACTATATAAGGAAAGGAAACACTATATCCCGTCATGAACACCTTCAAACGTCTTTATACCAAGCTCGTCTGCTTTCTCTATACCACCGTGGATGAAAACGAGCTTTACTACATAAACGGTTCGGATACCTTACCCACCCCTCTGCAAAAGGAGGATGAGCAGGCGCTCATCTACCGCTTAGGGGAGGATCTGTCGGTCAGAGATACGCTGGTGGAGCACAATTTAAGACTGGTGGTCTATATTGCCAAAAAGTTTGAAAACACCGGCATCAACATTGAGGATCTCATCTCCATCGGCACCATTGGACTCATCAAAGCCATCAACACCTTCCGTGCCGATAAAAGCATCAAGCTGGCGACCTACGCCTCCCGTTGTATTGAAAATGAGATCCTGATGTTCATCCGCAAAACGGCGGGCATGAAGCAGGAGGTCTCCTTCGACGAGCCGTTAAACGTGGACAGAGACGGCAACGAGCTTCTTTTATCCGATGTGCTGGGAAGCGAAGAGGACACCGTGTTTGCTTCTATCGAATTTGAAGAGGATCGAAAGACGGTACACAAAGCGCTGGAAGAGCTGGACCCCAGAGAAAAGGTGATCATTGAGCTGCGCTACGGTCTTTGCGGCGGCAAAGAGCATACTCAAAAAGAGGTCGCCGATATGCTGGGCATCTCCCAATCCTACATCTCCCGCCTTGAAAAAAAGATCATCGTGCGCCTGAAGGACCGCATCGGGGCACTGATTTGACGTTCAAAAGCAAAAACGCCTCTTGAAACACCCGCGTGTCAAGAGACGTTTTTTGCGTTAATGCCTTTAGGCAGTTGAGCGCGACGATGCGCGCGAAACAGACAACCACCCGCTATGCGGGTGGGCAACAAAGGTTATACCAAAAAATCTCCTAATGTGGTACAATAAGATGCTCAAGTCTATTGCAACACGAAAGGAGAAAGAATGGCAAACCGAACAAATAGTTTGT
>JAGBIB010000164.1 GCA_017935195.1 Clostridia bacterium | reverse complement strand
TCACGGGGACAATGCGAACACCTTTATCGTAGGCAAGGGTTCGGCTGAGGCCGAGCATTTGGTTGAAGTCACGAAGCAGTGCTTTTACGAGGGACTGAAGTTTGTGATGGCAGGGAACCGTTTGGGCGACCTGGGACACAGCATTCAGGAATACGTGGAAGCAAACGGATGCAGCGTGGTGAGAGAGTACGTGGGACACGGGATCGGCAAAGCCCTTCACGAGGACCCCAACGTGCCCAACTACGGTGCCCCAGGCAGGGGACTGAGACTGCTTACGGGAATGGTGATCGCCATCGAACCAATGGTGTGCGCAGGCGACCACAGGGTGCGGGTTCTGCCCGACAAATGGACGGTCGTCACCTGCGACGGCAAGCCCTCGGCTCATTACGAGCATACGGTGGCGCTGACCGAGCATGGCGTTGAGCTTTTGACCAAGGTAGACTGAGCGTATGGAACTGTTAAAGGGACGATTTGTTCGATCCTTATCCGGAAGGGACAAGGGGATGATCCTCGTTGTGGTCGGTGTGACCGACGAAGGATATCTATTACTTGCCGACGGAAAGACACGTAAGCTTGAAACACCCAAGAAAAAGAAGCAAAAGCACTTGATGTTGCTTTCTTTTCCTCAAATGGAGGAGCGGGAGGTTGGTATGCTGACCAACCGACGGTTAAAGGAAGCGGTGAAGCGTGCGGCGGCTTTTTTGGAATGATGGAAGGAGTGAGTATTCTGGCGAAGGACGATGTTATGGAATTTGAAGGCGTTGTTTTGGAAGCACTTCCGAATGCGACCTTCAAGGTAAAGCTTCCCAACGGTCACGTGGTGACTGCCAAGATCTCGGGGAAGCTCAGAATGAATTATATATGGATTTTGCCCGGTGACAAGGTAACGGTGGAGATCTCGGTATACGAGCCCACTCAGGGCCGCATCACCTGGCGCGGAAAATAAGAAAGGCTGGTGCACAACAATGAAGGTTAAACCCTCCGTTAAGAAGATCTGCGAAAAGTGCAAGATCATCAAGCGCAAGGGCAAGGTCATGGTTATCTGCGAGAACCCCAAGCACAAGCAGAAGCAGGGTTGACCATAGCCGAACCGCCTGAAGCAAACAAGGTATCATAAAGAGACCAAACAAGAAAAGGAGATACAAGAATGGCTCGTATAGCTGGTGTAGATATTCCGAACCAAAAGCGGGTTGAGATCGCACTGACCTATATCTACGGTATAGGCAGAAAGAGCGCGAACGACATTCTGGCAAGAACCGGTATCAATCCCGATACCCGCGCTAAGGATCTGACCGAGGAAGAAATCGCAAAGATCCGTGATGAGATCGAAGCAAACTACGCGGTAGAAGGCGATCTTCGCCGTGACGTAGCAATGGATATCAAGAGAATGGTTGAAATCAACTGCTATCGCGGTATCCGTCACAGAAAGGGCCTGCCCGTAAGAGGACAGAGAACCAAGACCAATGCAAGAACCAGAAAAGGTCCTGCAAAGACGATCGCAAACAAGAAGAAATAAGATAAGGAGTAAAGTTCGATGGCTAAGACAGCGAAAAAGGTTATCAGAAAGCGCCGCGAGAAAAAGAATGTCGAAAAGGGCGCTGTGCATATCCGTTCGACTTATAACAACACAATCGTAACTGTTACCGATACCAACGGTAACGCAGTGTCGTGGGCGTCTGCCGGCGAAATGGGCTTCAGAGGCTCCAAAAAGTCCACTCCTTTCGCAGCACAGACCGCTTCCGAGACCGCTGCAAAGCTGGCAGTGGATCAGGGCATGAAGAGCGTTGAGGTATTCGTAAAGGGCCCCGGACCCGGAAGAGAATCTGCTATCAGAGCTCTTGAAACCGCAGGTCTGACCGTTACCATGATCAAAGACGTGACTCCCATCCCCCACAACGGATGCCGTCCGCCCAAGCGCAGACGCGTTTGATCAAACCAAAGGAGGAATAGCATTATGGCAAGATATACAGGACCCGCATGCAGACTGTGCCGCAGAGAAGGCCGCAAGCTGTATTTGAAGGGTGAACGTTGCCTGAGCGGTAAGTGCGCAGTAGAGCGCAGAGCATCTGCTCCCGGCCAGCACGGCGCTCAGAGCAAGAAGATGAAGGAATACGGCCTGCAGCTGCGCGCTAAGCAGACCGCAAAGAGATACTATGGCGTACAGGAAGGCCAGTTTGCCAAGTACTATGAGAAGGCAAGCAAGAAGAGCGGCGTTACCGGTGAGAACCTGCTGAGCCTGCTGGAGAGACGTCTTGACAACGTGGTTTACAGAATGGGTATGGCAGAGAGCCGCAGAGACGCTCGTCAGCTGGTTCTGCACGGCCATTTCAGACTCAACGGCAAGAAGGTGACCATTCCTTCCATCAGCCTCAAGGTTGGCGACGTGATCACTGTAAGAGAAGAGAGCAAGTCTTCCGCTAAGATCAAGGAACTGATCGAAAAGATGCAGGCAACCAAGAACTTCCCCAAGTGGCTGGAGTGCGACAGCGCAAATCTGAGCGCTAAGGTTGTTGCAATTCCTGAAAAGAGCGACATCGACTTCGAATTCCAGGAACAGCTGATCGTCGAGTTGTACTCCAAGTAATACGCAACCTCCGGAAACTGGCACCGACTACGGCGCAGTTTGCGCTGTGGTTGGCAACACATGCAGTTATGCACACAATCTAAAGGAGGATTATTCATGATTGAAATAGAGAAGCCTAATATCGTAACCGCTGATTTAAGCGAAGACGGCAAAAGCGGTACCTTTATTGTGGAGCCGCTTGAAAGAAGCTTTGGTACCACCCTTGGTAACTCTCTGCGCAGAGTGCTGCTCAGCTCTCTGCCCGGTGTTGCAGTGGTATGCATCAAGATCGACGGTGTTCTTCATGAAATTTCCACCATCCCCGGTGTGAAGGAAGATGTTACCGAGATCGTGCTCAACGTGAAAGGTATTACTGCGAAGCTTCATTGCGAAGGCAGAAAGACCTGTGTGATCGAAATGAACGGTCCCGGCGAGGTGACTGCGGGCAGCATCAAGCCCGATGCAGACATTGAGATTCTGAATCCCGATCTGCACATCGCAACCCTTTCCGAGGGCGCACGCTTTTACATGGAGCTGACCTTCGACCACGGCCGCGGATACGTTTCTCAGGAGAAGAACAAGCAGCAGAATAGCCCCACCATCGGTGTGATCTATACTGACTCGATCTACACTCCCGTTTACAACGTGAACTACAAGGTGGAGAAGACCCGTGTTCGCAATGTGACCGATTATGATAAGCTTACTCTTGAGGTACTGACCAACGGAACGATTTCCGCAAAGGAAGCAGTATCTCTTGGAGCCAAGATTCTCAATGAGCATCTCAACCTGTTCGTGAACCTTTCTGACGATGCGAAGAAGGAAACGATCATGGTAGAGCGTCAGGAAACCATTAAGGAAAAAGTCTTAGAGATGACTATCGAGGATCTTGACCTGTCCGTTCGTAGCTTCAATTGCTTGAAGAGAGCGAACATTGATACGGTGGAGGACTTAACCAAGAGAACCGAATCTGAAATGTTTAAGGTTCGTAACCTTGGTAAGAAGTCCTTGGAAGAAGTTATTCAGAAGCTTCAGAGCCTGGGCTTAACGCTCAAGCCTGAGGATGACTGAGTAACCAACGAAAATAAGATCAAAGGAGGGACCTGAAATGCCGGGAACCAGAAAACTCGGAAGACCCACTGCGCACAGAAACGCAATGCTCAGAGGTATGGTAACTTATCTGCTTGAGAATGGCAAGATTGAGACCACTCTGACCAGAGCGAAGGAAGTAAGTGCTCTGACCGAGAAGATGATTACACTTGGAAAGAAGAACACTCTTGCCTCCCGCCGTCAGGCGCTGGCTTTCATCACCAAGAAGACTGTTGTTAAGAAGCTGTTTGATACCATCGCACCCGAGTACGCCGAGAAGAACGGTGGCTACGTGCAGATCTACAAGCTGGGCCCCCGTCGTGGCGACGGTGCTGAAATGGCTCTGATCAGACTGGTAGCAGTTGAAACCGCAGTTGAAGAGAAGAAGGCTGAGACCAAGGCTGAGGCTCCTGCTGAGGAAAAGGCAGAAGCATAATTTTCAAAGCTGATAAGAACAACCCCTTGACGGGATCGTCAAGGGGTTGTTTTTCGTTATTTTAGAGCCGCTTTTTGTGCTTCATTCAGCTTCAGGCTGTCGAATGCCTTTCTTTTGGCCATTTTAAGGACGGGATCGCATAGGCGTCCTTCCAAAAAGTAGGGCAGGACGGCGTCATAGTGACGGCAGAGAGCCTCGGCAAAGTACCAAGCAAGCATCATTTGCTCGTAGTATTCCTCACTTTTTACTGCCGCAAGCCGGTCAAGATCGCCTTTTCGGGGTATCTCAAGAAAGTGGAGCATCAGCATCTCTATAGCGAAGCGGCGGGTGTAAAGATGGGGGGAGGAGAGCCACCCGTCGATCCTTTGGCGAAGTTCTTGGCGTGCCGACTCGTCCTTGGCTTTTTTAAAATAGGGCGGGCGCAGTGAATCGCAGGTGCCCCAATTGTCCACGTAGGGCAAAAAGGCATCCAGCGCCTCATAAAGGCGGTGCCCCTCCAGCTCCATGATCAAAAAGGCGTGAAGGTTTTGCTCTTCGTAGTAAAAGTGAGGGAGATCTACAAGAAATGCGGCGGAAAGAGGTGTGTTTTTGATGCTTTTGGCGTATTTGCGAAGATGGGGCATCCGCACACCGATGATGCGATCCTTTTCCACAGTAGGCAAAAGGGGTGCTTGAAAGGCTTTGTATTTGGGGTCGGCCATTTCACGAAGAGCATCAACAACAGAGCAGGGAGCATTCATTTCTGTTCACCGTCTTTGATGGCAACGTAGCCGCATTCCTCGATAAGCCTCTGTCCTTCGGGAGAAAGAATCCAGTTAATGAGGAGGGGAATGTTTTCGTTTTGCGAATCGGCACGGTAAACGGCATAAAACTCAGCAATGAAGGGGTAGCTTCCGTTTTGAATGTTTTCTTCGCTTGGATATACCCCGTTTAATTCTAACATCTTCACTGCTTGATTGCCGACGATCCCGTCCATATAATAGCGGAAGGAAAAGCCGATGGAGGCACCAAAAAGGGCAAAGGGGGATTTGTTTGCAGGGTCGTAGCTGCCAATGAAGGCATCCATTGCCGACTGGCTTCCGCTTCCTCTTAATCGGGAGACCGGATTGATGGGTCGGTTGACACCGCCCACCACCGACCAGTTGGTGCATTTCCCTTGATAGATGTCGCGGATCTGCTCCACGGTCAGTCCGTTTACGGGGTTTTGCTCGTTGACGAAGAAGACGAACGCTTCAAGACCTACGGGCACATAGACCAGCTCCACCCCGCGGTCCTTGGCGTACTGTCGTTGTTCAGCCGAGGGTGCGGCGGAAAAAAAGAGGTCGGTTTCGCCGTTGACCACCGCTTCAAAGCCACGGACGGTATTTTTGTATTGCATTTTGCTGTCGGGAGCGAAGTTTTCACCGTAAAAGTTGTCGTCGGAAAAGACGCCGCCCTCGTAGCTGACCGATCCTTCGGGGTAGACGTTGTGAATGATGGCGGCGTAGACGGGGAGGAGCGCCGCCGCACCGTCAAGAACGGGCAGATCGCCCTTTAAGGGAAGGTCTGCGGCAATGGTGGGCAGCTCCGAGTCCTCTTCATGGGGTAGATATTTTGAAACGTCGATCATTTTTGCCTGTGCGGCAGAGCTGAAGTTGTTTGAAAGACGTCTGGTGAAGATCAGGTACATCCCACCGTTGAGCGATAAAAAGAAGGCGCAGATCAGCAGGATGGAGCCGATTTGATAAAGAAGCTTTTTGTTCATTTACCACAGCTCCTTTGCAATGAAATAGATGATGGAGCAGTGCTCGTAGGCGTAGACAGCGTAACAAAGATGGGCGACCGTCAGCAGGGTCAGCAGAGCAAAGATCACCAAAAGCAGGGTAATATAGCGATTTGTTTTCATAAAAATGTCCTTTCACACGGCACAGTCACATATATCGCACGGCGTTTAGCAGAAGAAGGTAGAGAGCGACCGTTGCGGCGATAACCAAAAGCACAAGAACGAGGGAAATGATGGTGAGGATGAGGTGGACGCGGACTCTTTTTTTATCGTATTTTCCCGGTGTGACCTTGTTTTTGATCAAAACGTAGATCAAAAGGATCAGGTTGACGATGAAAAAGAGGGGGATTCCCACGTAGATGAAGAATATAACCAATAAAAACAGTGCAGTTTCCAAGAAATTTTTAAGAACATAGCTTGCCATAGCGGATACTCCTTTCATTTTAGAAAGTGAAAAAGCCGAAGCGTGCCGTGGCTTTGACCGCGGACGCTTCGGCTTACAGTTTATTCGCAAGAAATGATATACTTGTAAACGGGCTGGTTGCCGGGCAGGAGGGTGACGTCTGCCATAGGAAGTGCTTTCTCAAACTGTGCGCACACCTTTTGTGCATCCTCCTCGGTCACGTCCTCGCCGTAGAAGATGGTCACCACGGCGCCTTCCTTCATTTCCTCAATCATTTGGGAGAGGCACTCGGTGTCGGTGTCGGCGTAGAAGCGCACCTTGCCGTTTAAAAGTCCAAGGCTCTGACCTGTGTGGATATCCATACCGTCTGCGGTGGAATCGTGTACGGCGTAGGTCAGCGAGAAGCTCTTGACCATGGATGCCGCCTCGGTCATTGCCGCCTCGTTTTCTTCGGGCGTGAGGCTCTCGTCAAAGGCAAACATACAAGAAATACCCTGAGGAATGGTCTTGGTCGCCAGCACGATCACCTTCTTTTCGGTGATCTCCTTGGATGCCTGCAGAGCCGCCAGATAGACGTTGGAGTTGTTGGGCAGGATGAAGACCGTTTCGGCGTTGACGTCCTCCACTGCCGAGATGATGTCGGCAAGGCTGGGGTTCATGGTCTGACCGCCAACCACCATTCTGTCGCATCCCATATCGGTGAACGCCGCGGCAATGCCCTCGCCCGCCGCAACCGAAACGAAGCCGTAGGGCTTTGCAGGCTCTTTTGCTGCCTCGGCTGCAGGTGCTTCCTCTTCTACTTTCTCTGCGCTCTTTGCCGCCATTTCGGTGTGCTGACGGCGCATATTTTCCACCTTAATGGTGAGCAGGGCACCGAATACCTGAGCAAGAGAAAGGACGATGCCGGGTTCGTTTGTGTGGATGTGGAGCTTGATGATCTCCTCGTCCTGGGCGAATACCATACTGTCGCCCATTTCGGATAGCGTCTCACGCAGGCTGTCGATGCGATCCTCGGTGCAAAGCTCGGGATCCTTTTCAATGATGCACTCGGTGCAGTAGCCAAAGGTGATCTCCCCTGCATCGATAGAGGCAAAATCTGCCGAGGATGCGGTCTGGGGACGGGTGCTTCCGTTATACTTTACGGCGTTGTTGTTCAGCGCCGCTCTCATGCCGTGAAGGATGGCAACGAAGCCGCTGCCGCCTGCGTCAACCACGTTGGCGCTCTTCAGAACGGGCAGCATCTCGGGGGTCTGCTCCAGCGTGTTGGTTGCCACATCCAGCATATAGGACAGAAGTCCCGCAGGGTCGTTTTTAAATTCGTCGCCCGCTTTTTCAAGAGCCTTTTCGGCAGAAACACGCATTACGGTCAGGATGGTGCCCTCCTGAGGAGTCATCACCGCACCGTAAGCGCTGTCAACGCCGCTCTGGAATGCCTTTGCAAGGCTGACCGAGTCTGCCTCGTCGCATTCGTCCAGCGCCTTGGCCATACCCTTGAAGAAGAGGGACAGGATGACGCCCGAGTTGCCGCGTGCCGCCATCAGCATCATACGGGAGATCTGTGCGGCACAGTCGGACAGCTTATCGGGCAGATTTTCCGCCTTTTCTCTGACCACGCCGATGGTCATGCTCATGTTGGAGCCGGTGTCACCGTCGGGAACGGGGAACACGTTTAAGTTGTTGATGTCTTCCTTCTGGTTCTCTAAGGCGTTTGCCGCCGAGATCACCATATTCCCATACATCTTGCCGTCGATTCCTGCCATTATCTGTTACCTCCTACAAAGAATAGTGCCAGAGTGCCGGGGCCGCTGTGGGCGCCGATTACGGGGCCGGTGTAGCCGATGATTACCTTTTTGAAGCCCAGCTCCTTGGTTAAGATGTCCGAGAGCATTTGCGCATCGCCAAGGCAGTCACCGTGGCAAATGAAGGCAAGCTCCTTGGTTTCGGGCAGCTCTCTGCCGTTTAAATAGTTGGTCAACGCCATGATGGATGCCTTTCTGCCTCTGGACTTGCCGATGGAGATCAGGTGTCCTTCGTTATCCACATGCAAAACAGGCTTGATGTTTAAAAGTCCGCCCACAAGTGCGGTTGCGGCGCTGACTCTGCCGCCCCTTTTCAGATAGACCAGATCGTCCACCGTGAAGGAATGACAGATGTGGGGGGCAAGCTCTGTGGCATACTTTTGAATTTCCTCAATGCTTCCGCCCTCTTCCGCCTTCTTGGCCACCAAATACACAAACATTCCCTGTCCAAGGGAGGCGCAAAGGCTGTCAACGGTCAGGATCTTTCTTTCGGGAAATTCCTCCATCACCGTCTGTGCCGCAAGGTGACCCGAATGCCAAGTCGCACTCAGTCCCGAGGAGAACCCCAGATACAGCACATCCTTGCCTTCCTTGGCGTAGCTTCTGAAGTATTCCTCGAAAACACCAACCGAAACGGCAGCGGTGGTGGGAGTGGCACCTTCGCGCATCATGTTATAGAAATCTGCATTTTTGATCTCTCTTTCATCGGGATAGTGGGCGTAGTTCTTGTCACCGATGGTCAGAGTCAGGGGCAGGATGTCTACCTGCAGCTCATTTACCAGCGCCTGATCCAAATCACAGGCAGAGTCGGTGACGATTACGAAATCTCTCATATCAATTTACCTTTTTGCGCAGTTCTGCGCGCCTTTCTGAAATATTCAGGGTATGTTTTTTGAGGATTGGTGGCTTTATTATTCGTTGTTTTGGGGAGGTGTATCCACTCTACCCGCAACAACCTTGGACATCTCTGCCGCTTGCTCGTAGGAGTTGCGGCGGTACTTGCCGTCGGCATCACGGAAGAGATAGAGATGACCGTCTTCCATACGGTAGATCTTATCTGCCCGTTCTGCGATGCTGATGTCATGCGTGACCATGATGATGGTTTGACCGATGGTCTTTCTGGTTTCAAGCAACAGCTCTAACACCTCGTCGGCGTTTTCTCTGTCAAGGTTACCCGTGGGTTCATCTGCAAAGAGAACCTGAGGACGGTTGATCAGCGCTCTTGCAATGGCAACACGTTGTTGTTGGCCGCCCGAAAGCTCCCCGGGTAGATGGTTGAGTCTATCGCCCAGCCGCAATCCCTCGATCAGCTTTTTCAAATGCTCCTCATAGCGAATCTCTTCTCGATCGCACATCACGGTGGGTACGAGGATGTTTTCAAGAGCGGTGAATTGAGGGATCAGATTGTGCTTTTGAAAGACGAAGCCGATAAATCGGCCGCGGAAGCGGCTGAGCTCGTCTGCCTTCATTTTGGTGATATCATTGCTTCTGATCTTCACAGAGCCGCTGGTGGGACGGTCAAGTCCTGCAAGGATCTGCAAAAGGGTACTTTTGCCCGATCCCGAAGTGCCGATAATGGCGATGAATTCCCCGTCCTCTGCCGAGAAATCCACGTGGTTCACGGCATACAACTTGTTTTCTGCCTGCGTGTACAGCTTGATCAGATCTTTTGCTTCAAGAATAGCCATGATCGAATTCTGCGGCTTTCCCTTTGAAAAGCCTTCCTTTCTTCGTTAAATCTCGTCAACTTGAGTAAAATCCGCCGCAATGTGGTCGCTGATGCTCTGCTTGTACTGTATTCCGCAGAGTGCCACCTGAGCAAGAGAGAAGAGCATCGTGAGCACCAACCCAATAAAGAAGGGAAGAGGTGCGATCACGGGATAGAAGGTGGATGCGGTAACGGTGCTGTCGATAAACATAAAGACATAGGGGGTATTAAGCAAATAGCAGAGCAGGTGGATGGCGGCAAAGGTGCCTGCTAAGTAGGTCAAACCCGAAAGGAGGGCCAGAAGGATGCCATCCACGGTGAAGATTTTGATCAGATCCTTGGAGGTTGCACCTACGGCACGGAGCACATCGAATTCTAAATGCCTCTTTTTATAAAAGAGGATCTGTGAGAAAAAGCCCGCCAAGGGAGAAACGGCAAAGACCAACATCGAAAGGATCAGGATCATGCCGTGATTGTTCTGCCCTTCGGTGATCAGCTCGCTGATGGTTCCGTAGTCCACACGGATCGAAATGCCTCCGAAATTTGTGATGTATTTCTGAATGAGGCTTAAAACGACGCTCTCGTCGTTGTCATTTTCCAAATGGATTTTGATGCGACTGTAATCGGGTTCTGCGCCGGTCACCGCACCGTAAGCGCTCAAACCGCTTTCGTCCTTCAGGGTGGGCAGATAGGCAACCATGCCCGAATAGTTTGCGTAATTGGTGATTACTGCCGCTACGGTAAAGGAGCGATAGGTGTAAACGTAATTCTCAAGCCGCTGTTCAAAGGTACTGACATCATCTCCGATGCCGACACCGATAGGAATGTAGTCCACAGGCAAAAGCACGGTATCTCCGGGTTTTACCGAATTTGCAAGCTTGTTTGCAAGATGGGAGGAAATGATCACCGCATTGGGGTCTGTTAACAGCTTGGAGGGGTCGCCCACACAGTTGTAGCCATAGATCTGCTCGAAGCATTCAGCGGCATCCTCGTCATAGGGCAGAACGGTGAGGGCATCGGTGGCGCTGTAATCGTTGTTGCCGGGGCAGAGGGTGAAGACACCGGACTCAATACGCTCTGTTGGGATGGCAAGGTGGGTGCTGTTAAAATTGTCAGTGGAAAGTCCTGCGGCCTCCAGACTTGCGATCAGCTCTTCGTTGGGATCTACCGCTGTTTTTTCAAGAATATAGGGGGCAATGCCGTATTCCTTGGCATTGGTGTCAAAAAACGCTTTGAAAAGGTCGTAATTTCCGCTGTTGGTCAGATCCAGCGTGATATCAGCCTGCGCTTTTTCGGTGCGCACGGTGTATACATCCGAAAGATACCAGCCTACGTTAAACAGGATGGCAAAGGAAACCGTGGACAAAAGCAGGACGGCAATGTAGGAGCGGAAGCGCCAAAAGGCCCACAGCTCGGTATAAACGGGGGATTTTTTTAAAAAGATTTTGGATCTTCTGACGGAGTGAACGTAGTTGGAATTGTCCTGCGCCTTCATCAGCTTTGAGGGGTTGCCCGATGCCAGCACTCTCATGGGCAGGAGAAGTGCCAAAAGGGAGCAGATCAAAGGAAGGATCAGCATAATGGGCAGAGAAAGAGGATAGAATCCGAAGGGCTGTCCAAAAGGCAGATAGAGAAGGGCGGAAATAAGATAGCTGAGGGGAAGAGCGGGGACAAAGGAGAGCAAAGCAATGAGCAGGATCTCATAAAAGGCACTTTGCGTCAGCTTTTTGAAGTCACCACCGAATGCCATATAAATGCTGTAGGTGAATTTGAAATGATTGATGCGGATGCGGAAAAGAGCCATCAGCAACAAAAAGGACAGTCCTGAAAGAAGAACGAGCAGGGCGATGAAGCCGGGGATGTCCTCCCCGTCAGAGATCTCCAGATCGTAGTAGGGGGTGGTGATCAGTGCCACCCGAGCACTTCCCCCCGCATTCATTTGATTAACGACCTGTGCTATAAATCGGGAGCGGCTGTTTTCGAGATCACCCGAGAAGTTGATGCGAGGAACGCCTGCATCGGTAAAGCTATAGGTGAAATACTTATCCTTGGCGGAGAGGGTGTTATACACCTGGTGGAGTATATTCAGATCGGTGGAGGCAAAGCCACTGAGATAGGCATGATAATCGTATCCTGCCTCGGTAACCACCTGCTTTTCAACCTTACGGTTGTTTTGGAAGGAAACGGTGATCACACCGAAAAGCAACTCCACCATGATCAGGGCCATGAAGAAGCAGAGATACTCCTTGAAATTGCTTTTTATGGTTTTAAAAGCGCTCTTCATATTGCGCTTGAAATTCATAATAAAAATACTCATGAACCTATTCTTCCCGTCGTCAGGTCTTTTTTGGACTCACGGCTGCCGAATGCCGTCAGCTTTTCATAACTGTTCACTATATTATACCACACAAAGCCCGCATTGTCAAGAACGATGGTTGTTGATTTGACAACAACTGCGCAAACTTTACCCTTTTTTTAAGAAAAAAAGAACGCTTATTCACAAAGAAGAGCGATCTTCCTTGTGAATAAGCGTATTATTTGGATTTCATTGCCGGTCATCTTTCGATGTAAGCGTCTCTCTCAGCACCCACCGAAACGTACTTGATGGTGCAGCCGGACAGCTCCTCTAACTTCAGCACGTAGTTTCTTGCCGCCTCGGGCAGATCCTCAAAGGTTCTCACGCCCGAGATGTCGCACTTCCAGCCGGGCATATACTCGATTACGGGCTTTGCCTTGTTGAGTGCCTCGCCGGTGGGGAAGTCGTAGGTCTTTTCACCGTCGATCTCGTAAGCGGTGCATACGGGGATCTGATCCAGGTAGGACAGCACGTCCATTTTGGTCAGCGCCAGCATGTCGGCACCCTGCGCTCTTACACCGTAGCGGGAAGCGACTGCGTCAAAGGCACCCACTCTTCTGGGTCTGCCGGTTGCCGCACCGTATTCACCGCCTGCTTCTCTGAGTGCCTCGGCCTCGTCGCCCCACATTTCCACGGTGAAGGGACCTTCGCCAACGCAAGAGGAGTATGCCTTCATGATACCGATGGACAGGTCGATCTTGTAGTTGGGGATGCCCGCACCCACGGGGCCGTAGGCAGCGATGGTGGAGGAAGAGGAGGTGTAGGGGTAGATACCGAAGTCGATGTCACGAAGGGCACCGAGCTGTGCTTCCAGCATCACTCTCTTGCCTTCCTTCATTGCCTTGTCAAGGTAGAGGGAGGTGTCGCAGATGAAGGGCTTGAAGATGTCACCGTAGGTCTTTAACCAACCGAGAATTGCCTCGTAAGACAGCTTTTCTGCGCCGTATACCTTTTCCACGGTGAGGGACTTGAAGTCCACGATGTCCTTTAGTCTGCTTTCCAAATACTCGGGATGGAGCAGGTCACCCATACGAATGCCCTTCTTCATATATTTATCGCCGTAAACGGGAGAAATGCCTCTGCCGGTGGAGCCGAACTTCTTGTCCTTGAGTCTCTGCTCCTCCATACGGTCGAGGGCCACGTGGTAGGGCATACAGATCTGAGCCTTGTCGCTGATCTTCAGATTTTCGGGGGTGATCTTCACGCCTGCATCGGTGAGTCTCTTAACTTCACCCGCCAAATGCTCAATGTCAATAACCATGCCGTTGCCCATCACGCAAACCACTTCCTCACGCAGAATGCCGGAGGGAAGCAGGTTCAGGATGAACTTGCCCAGATGATTTACCACGGTGTGTCCAGCGTTGTTACCGCCCTGATAGCGTACAACGATATCCTGCTCTTCGGAAAGCAGGTCGACCATACGACCCTTTCCTTCGTCGCCCCAGTTGATGCCTACGATTGCAGTTAACATTTCTTTTGTTCCGCCTTTCATTATTTAAAAACATTATTTAAAAAATCGGGAGATCGGATCTTCTATTCGGCAGAGCCGATTTTGCAAATCGGGCGTTTATATCTGCCAAACGGCGATGTTGCGCCCTGTTGAGGTGTTTCTTTTGCTCAAACTGCTGAACAAGAGAAACACACTACGTCTATTATACATCTTTTTTCTCTTTTTGTAAAGGGATAAAAACGGAAAAAATACATATTTCTTATCTATAGCATCCATAAGCGTGTTTTATCGCCTCCTTGTTTCTATAAATTGTTCTTATAAACAACTGTAAATATTTTTTGAATGATCGCTTTTTTTTATAAGAGCGGTTGACATCCAAAGGAAAAAAGAGTATAATGTAGTTAGTTTGAAATCTAATTGTTTTTGGCTGTGTAGAAAGAACCGAAAACGGAGAAAGGACGGATAATTTATGAAGAAAGAGCAAAATGGATCTGCAGGAAGGGTCAGGAGGAATCATCCCGACGAGATCATGTTTATGGTCAATCAGCTTTCCCGCATTTTTCATTGTGAGATGCGCAAGGTTTGCGAGGAAAACGGTGTGCCTGTGGGCTATCGAAGCCTGCTGTTCCATCTGGTGCATAACAATGGCTGCAGTCAGCGTATCCTTGCCGAAAAGACCGGCTTGAAACCCTCCACCATCAGCATCACGCTGGACAAGATGGAGCGAGATGGCTACATCACCAGGCAACGAAACGATATGGATCAGCGTGCGGTGAGGGTGTTCCTCACCGAAAAGGGGATGAATATTGACGTTGCCAACAGAGCACGCATTGCGGAGCTGGATGCCCGTTTTTCAAGTACGGTGAGTGCCGAGGAAAAGCGTCAGCTTATTGATCTTTTGGAAAAGGTGATGAGCGGCTACTGTGCTCAGCAGGAGATGGAGACCCCTTGCTGTCAACGTCCGGGTGTGGATGAGGAATAACGGAGTAAGAAATGAAAAAATGGTTTAAATACATCAAGCCCTATTGGGTATATTTTGTATGCGGTCCTCTTTGCATGATCATTGAGGTGATAGGCGAAGTGCTGATGCCTTCCTTTTTTGCCAGAGTGATGAATTTGGGATCTGCCTTTCAGGGGATCGAAAAGGAGATTGCCGTAGCGGCAGAAGCCATTGGAGCAGGAACGGCTTACGATCCCGAAACGCTGGCAACCTTCGTCAAGCACTTGGGAAACGATGCGCTTTCCTCTGCAATGTCGCTTTTTGAAAGCGCCTTTGAAAGCGGGGATACCGTCGGAGCGCAAGCCGCACTTTCCAAAATGGCAGAGGCGGCAGAGCTTGTTACCGCAGAGCCTTACGTGTGGCAGACCATGGGAACCGCCCTTCTGATGGTGCTGGTGGCGCTGATCATGATGCTTGGCGGTGTGGGCGGTGCGTATTTTGGTTCCAAGGCATCGGTCAACTTTGGTGCAGATCTGAGAAACGATCTCTTTTCCAAGGTGCAGGGCTTTTCCTTTGCCAGCATCGACAAGTTTTCCACCGGTTCTCTTGTGACCCGACTGACCAATGACGTGACCCAGATCCAAAATACCGTGAATATGATGCTTCGTATGATGCTCCGTTCTCCCGGTATGATGATCGGTGCGCTGATTATGGCAATTTCGCTTCGTCCCGACCTGTCGGTCATTCTGGCGGTGGTTCTGCCCCTGATGCTGTTGTCGGTGGGTGCCATCGTGCTGGTGGGCTTCCCCCGCTTTGGCAGAATGCAGGAAAAGATGGACGCGCTCAACTCCACCGTGCAGGAAAACATCACCAACGTGCGGGTGGTCAAGTCATTCGTGAGCGAGGAACGGGAAAAGGAAAAGTTCAGAACCGCCAACAGAAATATGAAAAACGCGGGGATGTCGGCAATGAAGGTGATGATCTTCATGTCGCCCGTGATGACTATTTTTATGAACGTGACCACCATGACCATTTTGTGGTTCGGCGCGCGGATGGTGCAGAACCACGGTATGGAGATCGGTGACCTGTCGGCGTTTATCTCCTACGTGACCCAAATCCTCTCCTCTTTGATGATGGTGACCTTTATGATCGTCTCCTTCTCCCGTGCGGCGGCGTCGGCAAAGCGTATCAACGCCGTGCTTGACGAAAAGACCGATCTGACCGATGAAAACGCGCGGCACAAGGAGGCTATGATCGAAAAGGGCGAGATCGTCTTCGAGGACGTGACCTTCCGCTACTATAAGGGAAGCGAGGATCCCGTTCTTTCAAAGATCGACTTAAAGATCCCCGCAGGCAGTACGG
>JAGBIB010000163.1 GCA_017935195.1 Clostridia bacterium | reverse complement strand
ATCAAAACAATCTCTGCCTTGAGGAATACCTTGAGGAGATCAAAAAGTACACCCCCGATGAGCGTCTGGTGGTAACCGACGGCAACGGCTACTCCTGGAGCGTTTACTACGTTGCCGCCAATCCAAACGGCGACACCGAGGTGATCCTGCCCCAGGGCGTGGTCTACGAGCTTTCGGGCAACAACAAGGACGGCTTCATCATCGCCGTTAAATCGGTCTGGGAGGGCGCGCTGACCCAGCAGGCAGAAAAGGTGCCCGTAACCGGACTTGAGGTCGCGGAAAGTGAGATCAAGCTGATCGTGGGAACGGAAGGAGCATTAAGCGCCTCCGTTGCCCCCCAAAACGCCACCAACAAGGGACTGATCTTCTCCTCCTCCGATGAAACCGTGGTCACCGTTTCCGCCGCAGGCGTGCTGACGGGCGTGAGTGCGGGCAGTGCCACCGTTACCGTGAAGACCGTCGAGGGCGGCTTTGAAAAGACGGTGAAGGTGACGGTAAAGGAAGAAAACTCGGTACCCACCGTCTGGCTTGACGCCGGTCACGGCTGTGACAACAGCAAGGGCGTGCCCGACGTGGGTGCAGGAGAGGATTCGCCCTTTTACAAGGTTTCGGGCGGCTTTTACGAGGCTGACCTGAATATGGAGATCACCGACGAGGTTGCCGCTATTCTGAAAAAGGCAGGCTACAAGGTGCTTTTGACCCGCGACGGCTACAGAAAAGAGCACGTGACCGTTTCAAAGCGGGCAGAAGAAGCGAACGCGGCGGGTGCCGACGTCTTCGTTTCCATCCACGCCAATTCCTCCGACTCCGCCTCTGCAAAGGGCGCGAGAGTCTACCACTATGCAGAGCACGAGATGGTGGAGGACTGCCTTGCCTTAAACTCCGCACTTTGTGCAAACATCAACAAGACCGAGGGCTGCTCTGCCACCACCGTTTCGCCCTCTACCGCAGAATACGCCGTGCTGACCCACACCGATATGCCCTCCATTCTGGTGGAGACCTGCTTCCTTACCAATCAGGCAGATGCCGAAAAGGCAATCACCGCAGAGTGGTGCGCAGGTATGGCAAATGCCATTGCTTCCGCCATTATGGCACAGTATCCCATTGCAGGATAAACTACTTTTGAAAAACATATAAAAAGCCTTGGATCAAAAAGATTCAAGGCTTTTTACGTAAAGATGCAACCAAAAGAAAAAAAGAGCGTTTATATGGGTGAAGCACAATTCAAAACGACAAGAAAGGAGTTTTGTGATATGAAAAGAATCGTATCCTTCTTCCTATTCCTTCCCCTTCTCTTCCTCACCTCCTGCAATATCAAAACGCCCCTTACCTCGGATGAACCGACAATTTCTCCCTCCTCCATCACCAGTCCTTCAGTCTCCTTGCCATCGCACCCCCCCCTTGAAGAGGTCTTTCCCGATTACAAGGGCAGCGTGACCTTGTGGTACTACTACGAAAAGCACGCAGAGATGGGAAGTCGGTCGCTCGTCCTTGAAAAACAGGTGATCGACGGCTATTTAGCGGGAGTGATCTCAAGGGCGTTTCTCGATTTAGAAAAGCTTGAGACTGCATTACAAAGAGAGCCTGCACTCAGCGACCGTCCCTTTGAAGAGTTCACCGCAGAGACTCTTCCCGCAAAGCCCCATACCTTTTTTCTCTCTCTTGATGCCGAAGACCGCCTTTACCGCTTTCACGATATTCCCATCCTTGTAGATGCGTTTTTGGGCGAGGGAGAGGGGTGGCAGACACCCGATGCCCCTGCCCTTTCGAGTCTTCTTTTTAATGCCTTTTTTCACTTTCCTTACGATAGCTATCGGGGAACGGCAAAGGACGGGCTGACCGTCAACCGGGTATTGAAGATGCCCTCCCCCTTAAAGATCGCCGTGACCGACTTAAAGCGCAGCCAAAAGCAAGAACACGGCTGTCCCATTGACGAGATCACCCTGACCGTATACGCCTTGGAGGAGGTACAAAACGCCGGAATTGCCGTAAAAAGCGACGAAAGCGACGATGTCATTCTGGGGGGCGCAGACACCATCCTTTCGCTAAAAAAGGGAGAGAGCAAAACAGTCAAGCTCAGCTATCTCGGCTCTGCAAGCGGATATACGCTCACCGTCACCGCACCCCATACCCGCATTGAGCTCGACGTACACCAAAGCTTTTTTGAAAGATGAAAAACGCCGTCTTGACCTCAAGACGGCATTTTTTATTGAGCGTTCAGTGCTTCGGTGATCAACCGCTCCGCAAGGAGCGGATCGGCTCTGCCCGCCGTTTTCTTCATCACACCGCCCAGAAGTGCCTTTGCGGCATTCTTTTTACCCCTTTTGTAGTCCTCAATCGCCTTTGGGTTTTCAAGAATAAGGGTATCCACAATGGCACGAAGGATTTCCTCGTCCTTGATCTGAGAAAGTCCCTGCTCCTCCACGTAGGGGGAAAGGGCGATGTCCGCCCTTCCGGCAAGCTCCTTCAAAAGCCGCTTTGCGGTGGCGGAATTGATCGTTCCTTTTTCAAGAAGGTCGGCAAGCTCTGCCATTTGCAGGGGAGAAAGACCCTCTTTTTCGGGTGAAAACTCCTCGATGACCAGATTCGCCAGCGTTTTGAAGGCGGTCGTATGCTTCACCGCCTCCTCAAAATAGTCCGCCCGCTCCCGCTCGACAGTCAGCCTTTTGCAGTCGTATTCGCCAAGCCCGTATTTTTCGGCGTACTCCCCTTGCCGCTGCTCGGGCAGACGGGGGAGGGTGCTTGCAATACGGCAGATCTCCTGCCTTGAAAGCACCACGGGGGGCAGATCGGGATCGGGGAAAAAGCGGTAGTCGGTGGCGTTTTCCTTTTTGCGCATCGCCTCGGTGCGCCCGGTTTTTTCGTCAAACCGTCGGGTCTCCTGCTCCACCCTGCCGCCTTCCTCAAGAAGATCGACCTGCCTTTTGTATTCCTGCTCGATTGCCTTCATCACGAAGGCGAAGCTGTTCAAATTCTTGATCTCGGTGCGCTGACCCAAGGGTTGCCCCTCTTTTCTTACCGACAGATTCACGTCGCACCGCATGGATCCCTCGTTCATCCTGCAGTCGGACACCTCGGTATATAAAAGAAGGGTGCGCAGTTTTAAAAGGAAATCCTTGGCTTCCTCAGCAGAGGTGATCTGCGGGGCGGTGACGATCTCAATTAAGGGCACACCGCAACGGTTGCAATCGATGAGGGTGGCCTCCTCCCGATGGATCAGCTTGCCGGCATCCTCCTCAATGTGGATACGGGTGATCTCCACCCTCTTTCGCCCCTCCTCGCCCTCGATGGCCAGACTGCCGCCATAACAAAGGGGACGATCGTACTGAGAGATCTGATAACCCTTGGGGAGGTCGGGATAAAAATAGTTTTTCCGATCCTGACCCGAGCACTCGTTTATTTTACAGCCCAGCGCCAGCCCTGCCTTCACGGCAAGCAGGGGCACTTGCTTATTCAAAACGGGAAGCGCCCCGGGCATCCCCGTGCAAACGGGGCAGCACTGACTGTTGGGCTCTGCACCGTAGGAGGTGGCACAGGAGCAGAAGATCTTGCTTTCCGTTTTCAGCTCCACGTGCACCTCAAGTCCCACGGTGAGCAGATAGTCCTTATAAAGCGTCATTTTTTCTCCTCCCCTTCATAGGCAAATGCGGTGCGATAAAGCAGATCCTCTCTGCCCATGGGTGCCAAAAGCTGAAGCGAGAGGGGCAAACCCTCCCTTGTCCTTCCGCAGGGCAGGCAAAGGGCGGGGAGTCCCGTCAAATTTGCAAGAACGGTGCAAAGATCCTGCCCGTAGGCATTCGTCGGGGGATGCTCTCCCCTTTTGGGAGGAAGAGCGGGGGCGGTGGGGCAAAGAAGGAGGTCGAAGTCTTCAAAAAGGGAGGTCACCTCGCCCTTCAACGCCGCCGCAACCGCTCTTGCCTTATGATAATAGCGGTCGATCTGCCCTGCAGAAAGCACGTAGCTCCCGAAAAGCACTCTTTTTTTCACCTCTTTACCAAAGCCCTCGCCCCTTGAAAAGGCGTGGCTTTCCTCAAGGCTATCCCCTTTTTCGGAGCGTTTTCCGTATCTGACACCGTCAAAACGTGCAAGATTGGAGGATGCCTCGGCAGAGGAGATCACGTAATAAGCCGCAAGACTGTGCTCGGGCGGGGCAAGCGGGCAAAAGGTCACCTGCGCTCCCATATGCTCTAAGGTTTTAGCGGCGTCAAGCGCACCCGTCGCCACCCGAGGATCTACCCCCTTTTCAAAAAAGGGACGGAGCAGACCGATGCGCAGACCCTTCACCCCCGCCTGCTCTGTCCGTTCAAGATCGAAAGGAGGAAAAGCGCAGGAGGTAGCGTCCTTTTCATCCGCACCGAGCAGAGTCAGAAAGGCGGCGGCATTTTCATAAACGCCTCTTGAAAGCACGCCCACCTGCTCAAGGGAGGAGGCAAACGCCACCAGACCGTAGCGGGAAAGGGCGCCGTAGCTCGGCTTCAAGCCCACCAGACCGCAATAGGCGGCAGGGAGTCTGACCGATCCGCCCGTGTCCGACCCGAGGGCATAGGGTGCTTCATAGGCCGCCACCGCTGCGGCAGATCCTCCCGAGGAGCCCCCCGGCACGAAGTCATGAGCGATGGGATTTATCGTTTTTTGAAAGGCAGAATACTCGGTGGTGCTGCCCATCCCGAATTCGTCCATATTGGTCTTGCCCAGAGGCACGCCGCCCGCAGCCTTTAACCGCTCTTCCACCGTGGCATCATAGGGAGGAACAAAATCCTCCAGCATTTTTGAAGCGCAGGTGGTCTTTATCCCTGCGGTGCAGATGTTGTCCTTTAAGGCATAGGGTACACCGTAAAGGGGGGCGCTGGCCCGCTGTTCCTTGCCGAGCGCGTCCAGCGCATGGGCACGTGCCTTTGCATTTTCGGCACAGACCGTCAGATAGGCGCCGATTTCCTCGTCTTTTTTTGCAATGGCATCAAGATGGGCGCCGGTCAGCTCAAAACAGGAAAAGTCCCGCTTTTTCAAGCCCTGCGCCATCTCCTTCACCGTCAGACGGTTCAGCTCATTTTTCATCTTCTCATCACTCCCCTTTTTTTGAAAAGAGGAAAAAGCCCTCGCTTTGCTCGGGTGCGCAGGCAAGAAGGTGCTCTCTCTGAAGGCTTTTCTTCACCGTGTCCTCTCTCACCCGTCCCGTTTCCTGTGCTTCCTCAAGTATCCCCTGATCGGGCAGATCGGAAAGGGTGCGGGCCATGCACAGCAGAGGAGCAAGCTCCTCTTCAAAAGCCTGCTTTTCTTCATCTGTCAAAAAAACACGGCAAAGCTCCGCCGTTTTTTCAAGCTCTTCTCTCTTAAAAAACTCTTCTTTTTCAAAAGGCATCCCCTGCCCTCCCTTCAGGCTCGCCCGCAGACGGACGGCTCTTGCATGCCTTCCCGCGGAGCATTTTTTCAATTATAGCATCCTGCCGCCGCCTTTGTCAAGAAAAAAAGCGTTTTTGCGCCCTTCAAAACGCCCGTTTTGCCCGTATTCCGCCCAGTTCCAAGGACGCTCACCGACTTTTCTTCGTTTTTTTCAAAAAAAGTATTGACAAGGACGGTTTTTTGTGGTATAGTCTTCAAGGACAAAGAAGAAGAGTCTCCACTCTCACCTCCGGACAATAGGTCGCGGACGGTTGATATCACCGAACAGCCCCGATGTATTGGGCTTATTTTCGTGCGTGGAGAGTCTTTCCATGCGCTTTTTTATTTTTGAAAGAGGTGATTTTCAATCAAACCCAAATCTTCTAAGGACATGAGCATCAATGAGGAGATCGTGCGTCTGCCCGGTATCTCCTACAACACGAACGTCCGCGTGATCGCGCAGGACAACGAACAGATCGGTGTGATCCCGCTTTCTGCGGCTTTAGACCTTGCATACGACAAGGATATGGATCTGGTTCTGATGTCCGACAAGGGCGAGGTGCCCGTTTGCAGAATTATGGACTACGGCAAGTTCTGCTTTGAGCGCGACAAAAAAGAGAAGGAAAACAGAAAAAAGCAGCAGAAAATGGACATCAAGGAGGTTCAGCTTTCCTGCCGCATCGACACCAACGACTTCAACACCAAGGCAAATCACGCCCGCCGCTTCCTTACCGACGGCGACAAGGTGCGCGTTGCCATCCGATTCAAGGGACGCCAGATGGCGCACCAGGAGATTGGTCTGGAGCTACTTGAGCGCTTTGCAGGCGTGCTTGCAGATGTGGGAAGCGTGGACAAGAAGCCGGTGCTTGAGGGAAGAACGCTGACCATGTTCATCGTGCCGCTGAAGAAATAAGCGCAAGGCATCATCCGTTACCCACCGCGCGAGAATCGTGCGAACAGATAAAGTTAAAAATTCCACAGTAAAAACAAGATCGTTGAAAGGGGATCAAAGCTATGCAAAAGATCAAAACGCACAAGGCTTCTGCCAAGAGATTTTCTCTGACCAAGTCGGGAAAAGTAAAGATGAACCACTCCCATCGTCGTCACAAGCTGGGTATCAAGACCGCAAAGCGTAAGATGGCTTTAAGAAAAGGCGCTTACCTGAGCGAGTCTATGGCTCCCGCAATCAAGACGCTGATCCAGAAGTTCTAATTCGTTCCGAGATTTTAAAGTTTAATAGGAGGATATTGAAATGGCAAGAGTAAAAGGCGCAATGATGACGCGCAAGAGAAGAAATAAAGTT
>JAGBIB010000015.1 GCA_017935195.1 Clostridia bacterium | reverse complement strand
CCGCAAGACCCACCGCCCCCGTCAGAATGAACACGAGCAGCGAAAAGGAAAGATCGCCCTTTGACAGAGTGGCACCGATATAGGTGGAGCTGATGATGGAGGGGATGCGCGCCACGGTGACGATGAGCAAAAGGCGGAAAAGCTCGATCTTTAAAAGGGGGGCAAAATAGGTAAGCACGTCCTTCGGGGTGCCGGGAATGAAAAAGAGCAGAAAAAGCAGTCCGTCCCTTGCCGCCTTGTTTTTTAAAAACCGCAGCTTTTCGTAGGGCTTGCTGTTGCCCACCCGATCCACCAGCCTCCCTCCAAGCTTCATCACCGTCAGATAGATGATCGCCGTGCCGATGGCAACGCCCAAAAGACAGACTGCAAGCCCGCCAAGCGTGCCGCACATATAGCCCGCCAGGATCTCCATCGGCTCGCCGGGAAGAAAGGCGATGAGCACCTGAAGGATCTGCAAAAGCAACACCGCAAGGTACTTAAATGCCCCCAGGCGGTCAAGGACGGTCTTTACCGCCATCAGCCGCTCCTCGGTCATCTCGCCGTCAAGCATCTTCAAAAAAGGATAGGCAAGCAGAGCGCCCGCCGCCAGAAGCAGTGCGCCACCGAGATACAAAAGCAATCTTTTTACCTTCTTATTCACCCTCTGCCGCACGCTCCTTTGATCTTTTCAAGCAGGGCGTAGTCCACCGCCAGATTGCCGTCAACGCCGCTTCCGATCCGGATATGGGGTTTCATAGCCGCATGAAAGTCGCTTCCGCCCGACAGCATCAGGTCAAGCTCCTTTGCCATTTTTCTGAATTTTTCACCCATTTCGGGGGTGTATTCGCTGTAATAGCCCTCGATGCCGTCCAATCCCGCATCCTTTAATTCCTTCATTAAGTTGAAGATTCCCTCGTCGGAAAGCTTCGTCTGATAGGGATGGGCAAAAAAGGCAACGCCTCCCGCCTCGTGAATAAGGGAGATCGCCTCCTTGGGGTCCATGACCTCTCTTTTTACGTAGCAGGGCGCACCCACAAAGAGATACTTCTGAAAGGCCTCGGCAACGCTTTCAACATACCCCTTTTCCATCATCACCTTGGCATAGTGAGCTCTGCCGATGCTTCCCACCGGCGCCACCCTTTTAACCTCCTCCTCGGTAATGGCAAAGCCGTGGTCGTTTAATACCCTCATATAGGCGGCGTGGGTGCGTCTGCGCTCCTCCTGCTGTTTTTTAAAGGAGTCCTTCAAGGCAGGGCTCTGCGGGTCGATGTAGTAGCCCAGCACATGCACCTGAGAGATGCCCTCGGTGGAAAGTTCCACGCCGGGAACCACCTCCACCCCCAGCCGCTGTCCCTCTGCCATGGCACGGGCAAGTCCGTCTGTGGTATCGTGGTCGGTCAAAGCAATCGCAGAAAGCCCTGCTTGCTTTGCGGCAAAAACCAGCTCCTCGGGGGTCATAGAGCCGTCGGAAAAAAGAGAGTGGGTGTGCAGATCTATTCTTTTCATAACAGTCGTCCTTTCACGGAAGCGTCCCTGCTCTTCTTTTGCGGCAGGCCATCCTTCCTCATTTTAATTATAAACCTTTTTTGCGCCTTGTCAAGAAGGGCGCAAGGAATTTTCAAATGTTCATACCCAGTTCATAACTGTAAGTTAGAATAGATAATGAAGAAGAATGTGCCAAGGACGGGTCTTTGGAACATTTTCAAAGGAAAGGACGCTCCGAACGGAGAAAAGGTATATAAAATGAGCAACGGAAAGGAAATCAAGACCTCCATCGGCGGACAGGCGCTGATGGAAGGCATTATGATGCGCGGTCCCAAGCGCTCTGCCATGGCGGTGCGCAATTTAAAGGGCGAGATCGTGATCGAGGAATGGGACACCGTGTCAAAGAAGCCCGCAAAGATCTGGACCCTCCCCCTGTTTCGCGGTCTTTACGGTATGTATTCCTCTATGAAGGTGGGCTATCAGGCGCTGATGCGCTCGGCTGTGCTTTCGGGACTTGACGAGCTGGAGGAGCAGGAGGAAAACGAAAACAGACTCAAAAAGCTCAACAAAAAGAGAGCCAAGGAGGGTCTTGCCCCCCTTGAAGAGCTGCCCGAGGACCAAAGGGCAGAGCACAAGCCCTCCGACGCCTTCTCCTTCGTGAAAAAGGAAGAACCGGCAGAAGAAAAGGGCGAAGAGCAGACCGCCGCCGAGCAGTCCGCAGAAAGCTCCGAGGACGCCAAAACTGCCGAAAACGAGGCAGAAAAGAGTGCAAAAGAAAAGGAAAAAGCAGATAAAAAGGAAAAGAAGGACTCGTCCTTCGGCGGGCTCTTTGCCGCCGCCGCGGTGATCGGCACGGTGCTGGGCGTGGGACTTGCCGTCCTGCTCTTCTTCTATCTGCCCACCCAGCTTTACAGCTGGACCATCAGAGGACTTGTGGAGCAGATCGAAGCCTCCTACCCCCAGATGCTGCTGCGCTCCCTCTTTGAGGGGCTCATCCGCATCGTGCTCTTCGTCATTTATATGGCGGGCGTTTCGCTGATGAAGGACATCAAGAGAACCTTTATGTACCACGGCGCAGAGCATAAGACCATCTTCTGCTATGAAAAGGGTCTGCCTCTGACGGTGGAAAACGTAAAGAAAATGACCCGTTTCCACCCCCGTTGCGGCACCTCCTTTATGGTGGTGATGCTCATTCTGGGCATTCTGATCGGCTCGCTGATCCCCCAGTTCAGCTTTGGAATCGAGATCTTGAATAACCTT
>JAGBIB010000162.1 GCA_017935195.1 Clostridia bacterium | reverse complement strand
GAGCAAACGCCCGAGGAAACGGAGCAAACGCCCGAGGAAACGGAGCAAACGCCCGAGGAAACGGAGCAAACGCCCGAGGAAGCGGAAGCGCTCCCCGAAGAAGTAGAGCAAGCTCCCGAGCCTACCGAACAGGTTCCTGTGGCAGAGCAATCTGATTTGCAGGATGCTCCGTTAGATTCCGAAGAACCTTCTTTGCAGTATGGAGAAGCGCCCATTCTCGAGTATATGCCCGATCAGGACGATCTGCAGAAAGCGCAAGACGATCTTGAATTTGCCCAAGAGCAGCAGGAGGCCTATCAGCGGGCTGTGGATGCAGGAGAAGTGGTTGATGATCCCGCTGTGAGACAGCAGTTAAATGATTCGGTGACCCACGCCGAAACGCATTTGGAGGATGTGAAGAACGGGCAACCGTATTCTATGGAAAAGCCCGGCGACTATTGGTCAAGTCCGGAAGGAAAAGAGCTGGCGGGAGATCTGTTTGCGCAAGGAACCAACTATGCCGTTGGTCAGATGTCCAATCAGTTCGGTGTAGATGTGCCCAAGGGAGAAAATTCCATTTCGAGAGCATCCAAGGATTTTGGCAGATATTACGGTGAGAATTACGGTTATGATCATATTGGCCGTATGGCGGACGGTACACAGGAATTGATGCAAAATGTCCAGGATCAATATGAGACACCCGGAGATCGCTATATGCAGGATCATTTTTTGAGGGATGAAAACGGTGACCCCTTGACCGCTGCCGAGGCAAGAGAGGCTTCCTTTGCCGATGAAAGCACCGAAAGGCCTGATCGTACGGAGATGCTTGCGGACACAGTGAACGATCTTCCCATGATCATCAGAGACGATGAGGATCTGCGCAATGCGCCCCTTGATGATGGGGGCGTTGTTCCCGATCGATTCGAGGATCCATGGAATGAAGTACCTTCACAGGGACTTGAGAAGATCAAAGCGCTTGAAGATGCCGAAATCGGAAAGGATCGCGGCGGTGAGATGTCCCCCGAGGAAACCGAGGGGACGGTCCGGAAGCTTCAAGATGCGCCTTTTGCAGTGTTTGAGCTTCCCGAAGGAAGTAAGAATGTTCGGGCATCCGATATTGATATGTCGGGTGCGATGGGCATGGATGATGAGAATTTTTGGAATCATCATGGAAACACCAAGGAAGACTACATGGAGCTGGCAAGTAAGCTGCCGGACGTTCAGGACAGATTGAAGAGCGGAGAACGTTTGGAGGACTTGTATAGTGATCCCGATATTGGGGCAACAGCGTATCAATACTACGATCCAAACAAAATGGTTCGTGTAGAAGAGCGGTCTGATGGATCCTATGAATTCCTGAACGACGGGCGGCATCGAGTGGCGGCGGCACAAGAGCTTGGGCATGAAATGCCTGTAAAGATCGAGAACGCTCCGTTCGGATCCGATGCGCCAACAGAGGATCCTACAGTGCGATCTTACGGATACGAAGGACCTGTTGAGCAAAACAGGGGTGTTGCAGACCTTGACAACGGTGAAAACGACCTTTCTGTGAGCAACGAGACCCGTGAATGCTTAAATTCCTTTGGGTCGGGAGTATGGGATGAGTTGTCGCAAGCAGAGAGGGAGAGTGCGGTCGAAGAATTGCGCGATAACGTTGCAAATGACCTTCAGATTCAAAATAAACCGCAAATTGCGTATTATGATATTCCCGATCCGTCAGATTTCGGAGGTTATGCGGCAAGCACAAACACCATATATATCAACCGATACAATATGGATGATTCAAAAGAAACCGCTGATACTGTAGCGCATGAATCGCGTCATTGCTGGCAGCATGAATGCGCTGATGATCCGAAAACAGAGCAGGATTATCTGTTTAAAGAGAATTTTGAAGACTATATTCGTCCCGAGGATGATTTTTATGCGTATCAGGAACAACCGGTTGAGGCAGATGCAAGAGCGTATGCTGCAACCGTAACGGATATGATCCCGAATGATTTCGACGGTTTGTACGATATTACCGACACATATAATGATGAATCCGGGTCTTATGAAAATAATAATGAATCAAACAGAGCGCCTCCGGAGGATGACTTTGGTCAGACAAATACGTTCGTTACAGACCAATGGTGGTCATAGAATGACGGAGCATTTGGAAGCGGTTTCTTTGACCGAGCGCATTTTGGATGATCATTTATCATAAGCCCGATCTTCAAAGGAAGCGCATCGTCATTTGATTTTAGGTAACGGATGACAGATAAGAGAGGTGAAACTGATCATGAATATTATCAAAAGGTGCGGCAGATTCGTTTTGCTTGAGCAATACGGAAACAAGTATATTCAATATGATGTGGGTGTGGGCAAAGAAGAACTCTTGCGAATCAAGCTTACAGAAGAGGAGTTTGAGGAGATACAAAAGGAGCAGACCGTACCGGCAAGCATTGTCAACGATCTTGGCGGTCGGTGTTCATCCGAGGAGTTACGTACTGCACTTATAAAGGATTATTTACGCACGGTAAGTGACTATTCCGAAAAAAGACTTGATCTCATTATTCAAAAACTGAACAGCCACAAGGACGTGTTCTTTGAGTTTTACGAATATGTTCTTTATGAGGAATTTTCGGATAATCCAATAGTTGTTGAGGGGAAGACTGCTCGGTATTTGGCATCCAATTATCCCCTTTCCCCTTTGGGCGCATACAATTATTTGATTTACTTGCGTGATATGCCCGAGAAGGCATTGGCGGATCTGAATGCCGGATTGCCGCGCAGAAAGGTATTTGATGAAAAAAGAGTCATGGAAATACAAGAACTGATAAGAGGAGAAAAGAGCAAATCATAGTCGGATCCGGTCTCTTTAAAACGGTGAAAAGACTTGTTAAATAGTTGCACTTTGCTCTTGTTAACAGGATGCGATCTGCATTTGCATGGCAGCAGAATACCCAATCAAAACAGCACCGAAGGTTGTTTGCCTTCGGTGCTGTTTTGATTCTTGGTTAAGTACAATGTATATGCTTTTACAAGCCTTGTTTGCAGTCATATACCACGTTCTTTACGCCGGTAAGATTGGTGTTGTAGTAGGTCGTGATGCCTGCACAAAAGCTTGCCCAATCCTTTTTGCTTCCTCCGTAATAGACCACATCAATGTTGTCTGACAGATAAACGGCACCCCGTCCGACCTCCCTTAGCGTTGAAGGGATATACACGGTGCTCAGCAGCTTGTTATAACCGATGGCATCGCGCCCCAGAAGGCGTACGCCCTCCTCAAGCTTCACTCTTTTCAAGGCAGGAAGCTGCTTGAAGGCATTGGCGCCGATTTCAGTAATGCCGCCTTCCACGGTGATCTCCGAAATCGAGCAGGAATAATTGTCCCAAGGACGCTCGCTCAATGCTTCAAAATCGGGGATCGTTCCCCTTCCCGAAAGGGTAAGACACCCCTTTTTTCTGTCAAGCCGCCAGATAACGCCCTTGGCAAGAGTGCCGTCAACGTACCGTTCCCCTTCGGTACCGAAGGTGGCGGTATAAAGGGTGCTTCGGGTCACCTTCGGCAGAGGGTCTGCGGGAGGATATACCTGCTTGCCGTCGCTCCATCCGGTAAAGACGTAGTATTTGCTTGGATCGGGATGATTTTTGACGGGAATTTCGTCAAAACAGGGGATCTTGCCGAGAGGCAGGTCAAAATAAACGGTCGCCTCGTCGTCTTGAAAGCCGACGACCATCTTTTTAGCAGAAACAGCGGGCGTGTGGGCAAATGCATCCTCTGCCTTGCAAATGCGCTCCCAAGAGGGGCAGGTGCCGTCGTAAAAAAGCTCCTTGATTCTCTCGGAGCGGGCAAACGCCCCGCTTTCGATCAGGCGAAGGGTTTCGGGCAGGATCAGCGTTTGAAGGGCGGGAGCGGAAAATGCCTTTTCCGAAATGACCTCCACCCCCTCCTTGATTTCCACTCGGGTAAGCAAGTTAAGCCCCGAAAAGGCGCTTGCGCCGATTTGAGTGATGCCCCTTGCCGTATAAAGGCGACGGATCTCTTTCCCATAGGCGTTCCATGGCGGGGGAGCTTTGTTGTATGCGGGGATGGCACCGCTTCCCGTGATGCGCAGGGAGGAGAGCTGTCGGTCAAAGGTGAAGGAAAGGCGCTCGTTTACCTTGCCGCCTTCCACAACGCCCCTTTTGTCGGTATAAATAATATAGCAGGCATAGGAAAGGATCTCGTCCTCCCAGATGCTCATGCCGTTCATGATCTGAAAGCCGTCGTATACAAATTGCAAAGCCCCTTGAGAGCATTTGCCCCGCAGAGAGCTGTAGGTGGCGGCGTCGGGCTTTACCGTGCGGGGATTGGTGACGCTGGGGACGTGGATCATGGTGGCGGTGGTGCCCTCGTAATCGAAAATATTGAGATTTTCGTTGTAGACCTGCATGGCGTACTCATAATGGCTGTGTCCGTTGAACCAGATCACGTTTTTATACTTGGTCAAAAGCGAGCGCAGTCTTTTTTCATCGGGCGTGTGGGTGTTGTAATGTCCGTTATAGCTGTAGCCGCCCGTGCTTTTCAGATCACCCTCACCGTCCACGTTTTCGCCGTCATCGTCTGAAAGATAGGTGTGGAACAAGAGAAAAACGGTCTTGTGGGCGTATAGCTCCAGCTGCCCCTCCAGCCAGGAAAGCTGCTCTGACTCAAGGAGCATCGGCTGCTTGCTTGTGTGTCCGTCCCAGTACCACTGGGAGAGGAACAAAAACACCTCCTCGGGATTGCCCGGCACCGAATAGCTGAAATCAATGCCGTTTGGCGCAATGTCAAGAACACCCTCTAAGGTGCGATCGTAAACGCCCTTGTTCATATAGGTGCGCCAATAGCCATTTTCTCCGTACATCACGGGGATCTTGGCGTAAAGCTCGTGGTTTCCTCCGCAGGCAATGACGGGAATGCCGCCCTTTTCAATGGCGCGGGAGAAGTCCTGATAGGATTTCTCCTCCGAGTAAATGCCGTAATCTCCTGCGGCGCAAACGTGGGCACAGCCCGCCTTTTTGTAAAACTCCAGCGCTCTGTCAATGGCAGGCACGGCGTAATCCACGGTCTTATCGTGATTAAAAAAGTAATTGTAATGGATGTCTGCGATCACACCGAAGGAATAGCGGGGAGTGACGGCAGAAAGCAGCTTCCTTTCGGGAAGAGGGAGGGAAAACAAAGGCTCCCTTTTTTCATTTGTCAAAACCAGACGGTTTGCACCCACGGGAATGGCGGTGAAGCCGAGGATCCTTTGTTCCTGCCGTTCACCCTCTTTTGTGAAATAAAAGGTGTGCAAAGCCGAATAGGTCAGCACCTTTTCGTGGCATTTCACCTCAAGAAACGCCCCGTCCTTGCCCCAGAAGAGCAAGATCGCCCCGGGACGTGCGCAGGACAGCAACACGACCCCCGCCGCAGACCCGGGCAGGTCGTTATCAAAGGCATAGGAAAAGGAAATTTCGCCGTACTCTTCCGTATACCGCTTTTCAAAAATAGTATCCATTGCTTACAAATTCCTTTCCGAAAACCAAAGGATGAACCGATTATAGCACAGTTCGGGATGAAATTCAACAGTTGGGATGAAATTCAACGGCTCGGGACGAAATTCAAGTAATAACCCGAAAGGATCTGCTTTTCTGAAAAATGCTCTTCTCTTCGGAACTTGTGCGCATTGTCCCTTCCGCACCGCAGATCTGTCAAAGGGGAGCAAAGCAGTGGCTGAAAATCAAAGGTTTCAGTTGAAAAAGGACGGAAGTTATGGTATAATAAGGTATCGAAAATCAGGAGGTAATCATGCTTACCTACACATACATACGGGAAGGAACATTTGGCTTGGTGGAGAAACCCAAGCCCACTATACAGCACGAGAGGGATGCCATTGTCAAGGTCACGCTTGCAAGCATCTGCTCCAGCGACCTGCACATCAAACATGGCAGTGTGCCGAGAGCGGTTGAGGGGATTACGGTTGGTCATGAGATGGTCGGCATCGTGGAAGAAGTCGGCTCGGCGGTCACGCACGTGAAGCCAGGAGATCGAGTCACGGTCAACGTGGAAACCTTCTGCGGCGAGTGCTTCTTCTGCAAGAAGGGATTTGTCAACAACTGCACCGACAAAAACGGCGGTTGGGCGCTTGGTTGCCGTATCGATGGCGGTCAGGCAGAGTATGTTCGCGTGCCGTTTGCCGATCAGGGACTGAACAAGATTCCCGATACCGTGACCGATAGACAAGCCCTGCTCGTGGGCGACGTTCTTGCCACGGGCTATTGGG
>JAGBIB010000161.1 GCA_017935195.1 Clostridia bacterium | reverse complement strand
ACAAACTATTTGTTCGGTTTGCCATTCTTTCTCCTTTCGTGTTGCAATAGACTTGAGCATCTTATTGTACCACATTAGGAGATTTTTTGGTATAACCTTTGTTGCCCACCCGCATAGCGGGTGGTTGTCTGTTTCGCGCGCTTCGTCGCGCTCAACTGCCTAAAGGCATTAATAAAAAGCGAGTTCAAATGCCCTTTTGGCATCTGAGCTCGCTTTTGATTTTGACCGCTCATTCCTTTTTACTGAGTCCCCTGCCGCCCGTTTTTCTCTCACATCCGCTGACACAAAGGCATAGTCCTGCAAAAAAGAGGCCCAACGCCAAAGAAAACAGAAAAACCGAAAGCCATCCGCGGAAGTTTACGGCGGTTAACTCATAAAGATGTGCATACAGTATGTTTTCAAGTCCAAAGCCGGCAAAAGCGGCATAGCCACTCATTGCCCCAAAAAAGATGGTAAGCATCCGAGAATTCTTGCGATTCAACGCCACCCTGATCAGATTGATTCCGAAAGCAAGAGGCGGAATGGCTCTCAACAGCCGAATGGCAAGAGCCGTAAAGGTACCTCCCTGCTCAAAAAGCGCCCAGATCACCACCATCACCGTCAGCGACAGCGGCAGAATGGTCACCCCTACAACACCAAGGGGAACCGACAGAGAATTGGTGCGCAATCCGTAAAGCAATATGAGAGAGGAAAGGGCCAGCGACACCGCAATAAAGGCACCCGACATGACAAGCTGGGATATGCTGCCCGAAAAATCGCTTCCGAAGGAGGACAGCAACGGGTTTTCCCCGTGCATTACACTTCTATAAGACAGTCCCAGCGCCAACGAAAAAACACTGCTCACCGAGGAAAGAAAGAGGGCGTACATCCCGATCAAATAAAGATACGATCCTTTTTTCAGTCTCACACGCCATCCCTCCCCTCTTCCTTTTGCGAGGGTATCTCCTTTAAGGAGGACATGGACACCATCACCGCACCCGCAAGAGTCAACGACATGGTGACCAGATAAAGCACACCGTGTGCCGTTTGCAGGGCGGGAGCCAGATGAAGCGTGCCATCAAAAAGGCCGGTCAGCAGCCACAAGCTGTCTTCAAAAAGTCGGTAGATACAGATCGCTCCTGCGGCCACCGCTACCGAGCGATTCTTGCCCGATCTGCCCACCAAAAGCAGCGAAACGGCAAAGAAGCTGATGACCAAAAGCTCGGCAAAGCCGCTACCGAGCGCTGTGAACAGAATGCGCAAAATGGCATCATGAGACACCCCCAAGGACCATTCCTTGTAGTATAAGATCACAGCCATCAAAATATGGCAGGCAAAGGAGAAGAGCGTATAGCTCTCCAATCCCATTCCCGCAAGAAGAAGCGCTCGCTCCTTCGTTTTGGCCCGCTCTTTTCCCGTAAGGCAACCCACGGCAAACAGAGCCAAAAAGACGATCAACGGCAACACACCGAAAAGATGGGTCACATCGTAAACCAAGGACAGATCCGCTGTGCGAAGCTGCTCCAAAATGGCTCGAATCGACCCTCGTGCGCCCACGCCGTCGACCCAAATGTGTTCAAAAACAAATCGAAGCTGGACGAAAAAGGTGATCGGCCACAGAGCGCAGGCCGCAAGAGCACAAATGCCCGCCGCCCGATAAAGACGCATAGATACCCTCGGGCGTATTTCTCCGTTCATTTTTCCTTTCCCTTCCTTCTTGGCAGTTTCACTAAATCTTATGTGCCATCTGCCATTCTTATTCCGTAGGCAGCTCCAATGCGTGCTGTCCCTTATATGCGGCACCCGAGACAAAGGGCAGCCGCGCCTCCTGATCGTTTCCGATCTGCAGGATCAGCGTGCCGTCGGCAGAGGGTGCCAGCGCCGTGATCACATCTCCGCCAAAGCGATCACCCTTGGCAGGCACACCGTCCAGTGGGAAGCATACGACCAGATTGCGTGCCGTCTTCAAAACCTGTACCGTGAAAAAGACATCGTTGCCGTTTTCCAGCAGATACTCTCCCACCTTGCGGCAAAGCTTTTTGAATTCCTTCTCGCAATCGGCCTGCTCCAATGTGGCACGGGAAATGGTGACCAGATATTCACAAGTGGTCAGCACGGGGGAAGGAACGGTCAGCTCCACCCACAAGGTCAGATCCTTGATGCGGTAAAGCGAGACATCCTTGCAAAGAAGCATACCCTTTTCATCGGAGGTGGTCTTGTAGGGTTTGTAGCCCTGATCGATGGCAGATCTGTACTGTGCCTTGTTGGTTGCCAGCACACACAACGGCCAAGCACGGTTCTTTAATACATATTCAAAATCGGAGGTGGCATAATTCTTGCCCTTAAAGCGACCCTTCAAGCCCTTTAGACGCACGAAAGCCTTACATTTGTCAGGAGAAGCCACCTGATAATCTCCGTATTCCTCAAAGAGATACAGTCCACCGTTGCCGTCGGGATGGACAAGGAGCATTCTGTTGTCGGAAAGACCGTAGGTCTTTGCCGCATAAGAAAGGCTCTTGAGCTGCTCGTAGATCTCCTTGGGGGTATCGTCGTCCTCGTTCAAAAGCGGCTCCTCCGGCTCCTCCTCGGCAATCTCCTCGGGCAGGTCCTCCTCCTTTTCAAGAGCGTTCAGAAGGGCAACGGTGTCAAAGGATGAGTCCTCCTCCGTGTCCTCCTGCTCTTCCACTTCATTTGAGAGGTCTACTTCCTCCTCTTCTGCCAACTCTCCCTCATTGGGCATGGCAAAGGGGCGCTCCTCCTCTTCGTCAAAGTCGGGCAGAAGATCAACGCTCGGGCAGACCTCCGGCTCTTTATATTCCGAGATTCCCGTTTCGATCTCGGGGGCAAAGGAGGGCAATTCCTCGGCATACGCCTCTTCCTCGTCCTCTTCTCTTGCCGCATTTCTGATGTTCAATCTTTTTCCAAACAACCACATAGCTCAGTTTCCGACCTTCAAGGGTCTTCCTTTCTTGGAATACGGGTCCCTCCCGCTCAGCTGTGCATTTTTTACCGCAAAATACTGCGGTGGGGCGCTTCCTTTTTAAAATTAGGCGCATCTCCCCTTTTAACCATCTTTTATTATAACATATTTCCCCTAAAAATGCAAGCGGTTTTCCAAAAGAAGCCCTTCCTCAAAAAGCGCATCTTTGAGTCGCAACCTCAGTATACTCCTTCTTTTTTGACCGAACATCAATAATGCCCATTCTCTTTAAAAAAAGTTGTGTCAAAAAGGAGTTGTCTTGGCTTTTTCCGTCAAGACAACCCCTTTTCTATTGTGTATGTTTATTATACAATACAAAGAGCATCTCTTAAAGCGCTCCCGATGAGGGCTCGGTCGCAAGAGCCGCTCTTTGCTCCTGCTTGGCGGCTTCACCCTTATGAATAACCAAAACATCGCCTTTCCTCAGGATCAGATGTCCCTTGGGGATGATCACCAGATCCTTTCTCTTGACCATCATCACCAGCGCCTTGCTGGTCAGCGGGCAGTCCTTCAAGGGCTTTCCAACCCCTTCCTCCTCGCTTTCAATGGTCACCTCGGCAAAGTTCAATTCCTCCCCCTGCTTTGCGGCATCACCGCTGAGGATCACCTTATCTCCCGCCTGCAGGACGGTGGTGCCTCGGGGAACGATCTTGGCATCCTCACGCAAGATCAGCACCGCAAGGGTTCCGGGAGGAAAGGTCACGTCACAAAGACGTCTTCCGCACCACTTGTGCCCCTCGGGCAGAACAAATTGCACAAAGCGCACATCCACCTCCTCGCTGTAGTCGTTGAAGGTCTTCATCACATCGCCCGATTCGTCGATCATCCGCAGCTTTTTTGAAACGAAGGGCAACAGTGTTCCCTGAATGGCAATGGAGAAGAGGACCACAAAAAAGACAATATGGAACAGATCGTGCTTTGCCTCCACGCTCATCACCGCCATGATGGCAAAGACGATGGACGAAGCACCCCGAAGCCCCGCAAAAGCCACCAGCGCCTGCTGGTTTATCTTACACTTGAAGGGCGAGAGCAGAAGGGCGATCACCGCAGGTCGGGCGATCAGCGTTAAAAACAGGGCAATCAGGATGGCGGGCAATGCAATGGCGGGCAGCTTTGAGGGAGAAGAAAGCAGTCCCAAAAGAAAGAAGACCGCCATCTGCACAAGGCTCGTTGCCCCGTCGAAAAAGTAAACAAGGCTCTTTTTGTTGGGCATCTCGCTGTTTCCAAGGAAAATACCCACGATGTATGCCGAAAGATATCCATTTCCGCCAAGCGCCGCAGGAGCGGCATAGGAAAGGATGGCAATGCCGATGACAAAGACCGAATCAAAGCCGGGTGCGGGAAATTTGATCCTTCGAAGCAGAAGCGAAGCCACAAGACCGATGAGGAATCCACCGATGGCACCGTAGGCGATCTGAGCAAAGACGCTGTAAAGCATCTGCCCGGGAGCGGCATTTCCGTTGACCACCGAGATGAAAAAGACGGTGAGCATATAGGAGCAGGGGTCGTTACTGCCGCTCTCCACCTCCAAAAGCGAGGCGGTGTTGTATTTTAAATTCAGCTTTTTGGCACGAAGCACCGAGAAGACCGAGGCGGCATCGGTGGAGCTCATCACCGAACCCAAAAGGAAGCTCTCCGCCCAGTCCATGCCCAAGGCAAGGCGACAAAACAGTCCGGTAAAAACGGCAGTCAGGGCAACGCCCAGGGTGGATAGCAGAACCGACCTGCCAAGAACCGGCTTGGCGCGCTTGAAGTTGGTGCCGAAGCCGCCGTAAAACATAATAAAGATCAGCGCCACCGAGCAGATCTGCTCGGCAAAGCCGTAATCCTCGAAGGGAATGCGCAAAAGTCCGTCGCTGCCGAACAGCATTCCAAGGAATATGAATGCCAGCAGCACGGGAAAGCCAAAGCGGTCGGACACCTTATATAAAAGCACCCCCGCAAAGATCACCAGCGTGCAAAGCAGTAAAAACCAGGTCACAGCCTCACCTCTTTTTCCTTATTTAAGCTTTCAAAAAATTCCTTTATTTCCTGTTTTTTGCATTTCCAAGAGAACGGGGATCTGCAAGAAAGGCAGATCCCGCTTTTATATATTCTCCCTGACCGTTATGAGAGGGGGATCCGCTTTTATCGCCTCACACCGTTTCGATGCGGATGGTATTGGTGGTGCCCGACTGCCCGATCACCGAGCCACCGGTGATGATGATCCGATCGCCCGCTTCAAGACCAAGGGTTGCCACAGCCGCCCTCTTTGCCGTATAAAACAGCACCTCGATGGAGGGCATCACCTCGCTCATCACGGGAATCACCCCCCAGGAAAGGGCGAGCTTGCGCCAGGTCTTTTCGTTGACACACAGCCCGATGATGTCCACGGGCGGGCGGAAACGGGAGACCATTCTGGAGGTCTTGCCCGAAAGGGAGCAGACCACGATGGCTTTGGCATCAAGATCGATAGACATTCCGCAAACCGAGTGGGAAATGGCGTCCATATTGTTTTTGATGCGGAATTCCTTTTGGTGGAAGCGCTTGGCGTAGTGGATATTCTGCTCGGTCTGATGGACGATGCGCGCCATGGTCTCCACCGTCAGCACGGGGTGCTTGCCCGCGGCGGTCTCGCCTGAGAGCATCACGGCGCTGGTGCCGTCGTAAACGGCGTTTGCCACGTCGGAGATCTCGGCTCTGGTGGGGCGGGGATTGGTGATCATCGACTCTAACATCTCGGTGGCGGTGATGACTCTCTTTCCAAGCATCCTGCATTTGGAGATCAGCTTTTTCTGAATGGCGGGCAGCTCCTCAAAGGGAATCTCCACGCCCATATCGCCTCTGCCGATCATAATGCCGTCGCACCACTCGGTGATCTCCTCGATGGCATCCACGCCGGGACGGTTCTCGATCTTGGCGATCAGCGACAGCTCCCTTCCGCCGTTTGCATCAAGGAAAGTGCGCACGTCGATCAGATCCTGCGCCATCGACACGAAGGAGCAGGCAACAAAGTCCACCTCCTGCTCGATGCCGAAGAGCAGATCCTCCTTGTCCCGGGCGGACAAATAGTCCTGCTTCAACACTTTACCGGGGAAGCTCATGCTTTTTCTGTCGGAGATCACACCGCCCGACAGCACCCGGCAGACAACGTCCTCTCCCTCGGTGCGCACCACCTCAAAGATCAGAAGTCCGTTGTTTACAAGGACTCTGTCCCCGGGGAAAAGCTCCTTTGCCAGCATTTTGTAGCTGACCGATACCCTTTTGTCATCACCCTCAACATTTTCGGCGGTGAAGGTGAATTCCTGACCCTCAAAAAGGGTCTCTTTTCCCTTTTTGAATACGCCGATGCGGTATTCGGGACCCTTTGTGTCCAGCATAATGGCAATAGGCAGGTTCAGCTTTTCACGCACCTTCTTCAAAAGGTCGATGCGCTTCTTATGCTCCTCGTGACTGCCGTGGGAAAAGTTCAGTCTTGCCACGTTCATTCCCGCCAGCGCCATGGCGGTCAGCGTTTCTTCATCCGAGCAGGCAGGGCCTACCGTGCAAATAATTTTGGTCTTTCTCATGTTCTTCTCTACGCTTTCTTATTGATCCGCGCTTTCGCGCGTTTGCCTTGGCGCATACGGCAAAGTCCACACTCTATGCAAGAAAAAAGACAGAACGTCAGCCCTGTCCTCGAAAAGTTCTCCTTACGACGGCGCAAATAAAACGGCAAACCGTTTTATGACAGACTCCACCCTTACGCCAAAGACAAGTATACCACAAACTCCCTCGTATGTCAAGGCGTGCGCACCCCTTTTGCCGAAAAAACGGTGTTTTTTCGGCAAAAGGGATCAGTCTTTCAAAAAAGCCGTTGGGTGCTTTGCCCCATCACCCATTCGGGGGACTTTTTGAAAAGCATCCTGAAAACCTTCAAAAGTTTTGGAAGAATAGGGGGCAAATCCGCTCTTCCTTTGAAAGGACGTTTGTATGCAGGCCGGTTTTTCGTTGGGTTCTCGGTCTTATCCGTTTACCCCTTCTTTTTCTTTTCTGCCCTGCGGCTAATCCACTTGGTCAGCTCCACCATCGGCACGATGAGCAGAGCGAGCCCCAAGGCAATGGCAAACTCCGAAAGGCTGATGGGGGCAAAGCCAAACAGATCGCGAAGGAAGGGGATATACAGCACCGCTGCGGTCAGCAGGAAGGAACCGATCAGCGCACAGTAAAGCAGGGGATTGTGTCTGCCCGTAAAGAGCATCCCCACCGAGGAGATGCGTCTTGAGCGCATATTGAAGGCGTGGAAGATCTCACACATGGACATGGTAAGAAACGCCATGGTCATTCCATCGTGAGCGTCGACGATGCCCGTAAACTGCCAGTGTCCCAGCTCAATGCGCTCGCCGATAAAGAAGGCGGCAAGGGTCAGAAGCGAAACGAGCAGTCCGTGAAGGACGATCTCAAACGCCATTCCGCCCGCAAAAAGACCTTCCTTGGGGTCGCGGGGCGGACGCTTCATCACGTCCTTTTCCGCCTTTTCCATACCAAGGGCGATGGCAGGCAGAGAGTCGGTGACCAGATTGATCCACAAAAGATGGGGCGCTTCCAGAATGGTAAAGTTCAAAACGGTGGCAACGAAAACCGAAATAACCTCGGAAATATTGGAGGACAGCAGGAACTGCACCGATTTTTTGATGTTATCGTAGATCCTGCGTCCCTCGTTTACCGCCGAAACAATGGTGGCAAAGTTGTCGTCTGCAAGCACCATATCCGCCACGTTTTTGGTCACGTCGGTGCCCGTAATGCCCATACCCACGCCGATGTCCGCTTTTTTGATGGAGGGGGCGTCGTTGACGCCATCGCCGGTCATAGCGGTGATCTTACCCTTCTTTTTCCAAGCCGAAACGATGCGCACCTTGTGCTCGGGTCCAACGCGGGCGTAGACAGAATAATTCTCCACTTCCCTTTCAAAGTCCTCCTCTGAAATGGCGTCCAGCTCTGCACCCGTAACAGCACCCTGGGCAGAGGAGAGGATCCCCAGCTCCTTGCCGATGGCAACGGCGGTGTCCTTGTGGTCGCCAGTGATCATCACGGCACGGATACCCGCCGCCTTACATTCCTCTATGGCGATCTTCACCTCGGGGCGGACGGGATCGATCATGCCCACAAGCCCGATGAAGATCAGATCCCGCTCCAGAGCCTCGGGAGAGAAATCCTCGGGAAGGGACTCGTATTCCTTATACGCCGCACCCAGCACCCGCAGGGCTCTGTCGGCATACGCCTTATTCTGAGAAAGAATGGCGGCTCTATCCTCCTCTGTCAAGGATCGCACCATTCCTCCTTCCACCATCCGATCACATCTCTTTAACAGCTCGTCGGGCGCGCCCTTGGTGTACTGCACCACTTTTCCGTCCCTTTGATGCAGGGTGGACATTCTCTTTCTGTCCGAATCAAAGGGTGCCTCGCCCACACGGGGATAGTCCCTTTTCAGATCGTCCTTTGGCAGCCCCTGCTCTGCCGCATAGGCTACCAGTGCGCACTCGGTAGGCTCACCCACCGCCTCGCTTTCCTCCCACTCGGCATCCGAGCAGAGTGCCATAGCACGGGCAAGAAGTCCGTTTTCGTCATGGTAAGCATCCACCACCGTCATTTTGTTTTGGGTCAGGGTACCCGTTTTGTCCGAGCAGATGATCTGAGCACAACCTAACGTCTCCACCGCTGTCATCTTACGGATGATGGCGTTTTTCTTTGACATATTGGTCACACCGATAGACAGCACCACCGTGACCACTGCCACCAGCCCCTCGGGAATGGCGGCAACGGCAAGAGAGACCGCCACCATAAAGGCTTCGAGAATATGGGGCCAAAGCTCTCCCTCCGCACCACCGCCAAAAAAGAAGAAGGCGGCAAGCTTGTAGATGAAGATGAAAAGCGAAATGCCCAGCACCAGAAAGGACAGGGTTTTGCTCAGCTGCCCCAACTTTTTCTGAAGCGGGGTCTGATCGTCCGACACTGAAGAGATCGCCCCTGCGATCTTACCCATTTCGGTGTCCATGCCGCAGGCGGTCACCACCGCTTTCCCTCTGCCGTAAACCACCGTACTGCCGCTGTAGACCATATTCGTTCGATCACCGAGGGGCACGCTCTCAGCCTCCTTGGATAGTCCAAGAGCGCCAAGAGCCTTATTCACGGGTACCGATTCGCCCGTTAACGCCGCCTCCTCCACCTGCAGTGAGGCGCATTCGATGAGTCTGCCGTCGGCAGGCAGAGCATCGCCCGCCTCCAGCACCAGAATATCGCCCACCACCAGCTCCTCACTGTCAACGTACATCAGCTTTCCATCTCTGATGACCTTACTCTTGGAGGCAGACATCTTCTGTAACGCCTCGATTGCCGCCTCTGCCTTGCTTTCCTGCACCACGCCCAAAAGGGCGTTGAGAAGCACCACCGCCAGAATGATCAGCGCATCGGCAGGCACGAAACCCGCACTCGCCGCACGCGCCTCAAAATATTCGGTCACGGTGGACACCGCTGCGGCAATCAGCAGGATGATGATCATCGGGTCCTTCAGTTGGAGCAGAAATCGCATAAACAGCGAGGTCTTTTTGCCCTCCTTCAGTTTATTTCTGCCGTTTTTCTCCAGCCGCCACGCCGCCTCCTTTGAGGATAGCCCCTTTTCGGGATGGGTTTTTTGCTCCGTACACACCTCTTGTTCGCTTAATAGATACTCTTTCACCGCTTTTTCCTTTCTTTTGCCTTTTGCAATATAGTGTAGTATATGTAAAAAAGAAGACCCATATATCGCATTTATGCAATATATGAGTCTCATTTCGGCTTTCCGAAGACAGACCAGACCTCAAAAGGTCGGTTGTTGACCTGTCTTTCCCTTGGCGTACCAAGGGCAAATTACTCCCTCACGGATATTCTATTTTCTTGATTTCTTTTCCGCCTCTTTTAGCAGCAGATCAAAATACTCCTCAGGCTCAAAGGGGTCAAGGGGGCTGTCCTTTTTCAAATAAAGAGGATGGTGGGGGTGTCCCTTTTTCACCGAGCGGGCGCCGCAGGTGAACCACTTTGCCCCGTATTCACCGCCGATCTCGTACATTTCGGCGGCACATCCCGCAAGATAGCCTCTCTTTTCAATGATGGCACCCCACGCCGCCCACACGTGGGGCTGACGGTACTGCCCTAAAATATAACGAAATGCCTCCATATTCTGTCTGTGCAGATAGAGGTTTTGCTCTCTTTCCATACTGTCGGGGTCGGTTGCCCGCTGAGCATAGAGATTGAACATCACGAAGCTGTCGTAGCCGTTATGTAAGGCGATGCGCTCCACCGACTTCAAGGTGTTATCAAGCGCTCCCGGTCTTGCGGTGCTGGGGTTGATGCCGATGCAAATCAGCGGATTTTTCCCTCTCGTTGCCAGAATATAACGGTACTCCTCGTACTTACAGGGGACGTACAGCCATTTTTCAACCTCGTACTCCTCTTTGGGCACAAGCGCCTCCTTAAGCGCCTCCTTAAAGGAGGGAATCTCCAAAGCGGAGGTGTCGCTCTTTGGAATATGTCCCATTCACGTGCATCCTTTCTCTTAATGTCGGTAGTCCTTTAACCGCTCGGTATACTCTTCGTAGATCAGACGGTACTTTTGATAGACCTTCTCTTTGATCTTCCCTTCGGCATAAAGAGCATCCGCTCGCTCCATGAGGCGTTTGCGCGCATTGTGGGCGCTATCCTTGTAGTTGTTTTCAAGATTGCACTTCATCTCGAAAAGGATGTGCTCCAGCTCCTTTTCGCCCTTGCTCTTAAAGAGTCCCATAAACGCCACCGCCTTTCTCCCGATAGCTCGATTATAGCACGCTTTTTTCTTTTTTTCAAGTCCTTTCGCTTTTATTATACCCATCCCTCTTGAACTCTGTATAAACAGCTCCTTCCTTTCTCCTTGTTTTTTCAAAAATGTGTATACTACTCCAATTCGTAGAGTTTGTGTATCTTGTACAAAATTTATTCATACTTTTTGTACAAAAAGACAATTGCGCAATTTCACGAACTATGATATAATGAGAAAGTAAACTGGGTGAGGATGTACTTGCCCGAATTTAATGGAGGTCATTATGAAAAACTTCATGCGCAGTCTTTCGTTGATCCTGGCCTTGTTGATGTGTGCGGGTGTGTTCGCCGCTTGTTCGAACAAAACGCCCAAAACCAGCGACGATGCCTCCACCGAAAGCTCCCCCTCAGCATCCGTTTCCGATCCCCTTTCGAGTCTGATTCCTTCTGAACCCGAAAGCGTGCCCTCCTCTCCTTCCGAAAGTGAAGAGGAAGAGGTAGACGTGGACATCGGTCCCACCACCAACGTGGCTTTGAACAAGCCCGCCTACGCTAACGGCGGTAAGGATACCGCAGCAAACGTTACCGACGGCAACGGCTCCACCGCATGGACCTCTCGTGAGATCCCTAAGTACGTGGAAGTGGATCTGCAGAAGAACCACACCATCAAAAAGGTAGTCGTAAAGATCCCCAAGGGTGCAGGCCAGGTAGCGTTTAACGTTTACGGAAGCCTTGACGGCGTGAATTTTGACCGTCTGGGTGCCATCACCGAACCCCTCCTTCCCTCCACCAAGGGTGAGGAATTCTACTTCAAGACCCCCCGCAACTACAGAGTCATCCGTGTGATGACCACCTTCTCCGGCAAGGGCTCCAGCGCCACCTCCACCGTTTCGGAAATTGAGGTGCACGGTATTGAAAACGATACCGAGGTGACCCCCACCCGTACCGAGATCAAGTTCCCCTCCTATGAGGAATGGCTGAAGACCAACCACGGTATCGACGTTTCCACCATCAAGGACAAGAACGGCAAGTATGATATCGAGGATACCTATACCGAGGCCGACACCGTAAAGGCTCTTGAGGGTCTGGTTACCAGAATCCTCGGCGAAAAGTATGTTTCCTGGTTCTCCTTTGACGTTGCCGATGACGGCAATCCCGACAAGGATTACTATGAAATCTCCATGAAGGACGGCAAGGTTCTTATCAAGGGCGACAACGGCGTGAACATCGCTACCGGTTTGAACTACTACCTGAAGTATTACTGCAAGGTCAACGTTTCTCAGGAGACCAAGCAGGTGGATATGCCCGACTCTATCGTGAAGGTCAACAAGACCATCAAGAGAGACACCGAGCAGGTTGTTCGTTACACCTATAACTACTGCACTCTGTCCTACACCATGCCCTACTACGGCTATGACGAGTGGCAGAGAGAATTGGACTATCTGATGCTCTCGGGCATCAACGTGGTTCTGGATACCACCGCTACCGAGGCTCTGTGGGTTCTTTACCTGCAGAATTACGGCTACACCTGCCAGGAAGCCATCGAATTCGTTTGCGGCTACACCTGGAAGGCTTGGTGGCTGATGGGCAACTTAGAAAGCACCGGCGGCCCCGTTTCGGACAACTGGATCGTGGATACCGTTGAAATGGCAAGAGTAAACCAGAGATATCTGACCGTGATGGGCGCAGATCTCTGCCTGCAGACCTTCGTTGGCACCATGCCCACCGACTTCGGCACCAAGGCTGAGGAAGCTCTTGCAAAGATGGGTTACCCCAACGTGGGCGACTACATGACCGCAACCGGCGGTTGGTGCGGATTTACCCGTCCCTACGCGCTGAACACCACCTTCCCCGGTTTCACCGAGCTGGCGGAGACCTTCTATGAAACTCAGAACTACATCTACGGCAGAGTAAATGACTACTACGCAGGTGACCTCCTCCACGAGATCTCCGGCGGCTTCAATCTGCCCGCCTCCTTTGACAAGGCAAGCATGAGCCGTACCGTTCTCGATCTGCTTCTTGACGAAAACGACGAGGGCGTATGGATCATCCAGTCCTGGTGGGAGAACCCCCTGCCCGACGTGGTCAAGGGATGGGGCGAAGACAGAGAAGACCATATGCTGCTGCTTGACCTGGCGGCAGTACACAGCCCCCGTTGGTCCAACAAAGATCCCAACAAGTTCGGCGGCCTTGAATTCGGCGGCTCCAGCTGGTGCTACTGCATCCTTGAGTCCTACGGCGGCAGAACCGGTATGCACATGAACCTGCAGAAGATGGCAACCGACTACTTCAACACCTCCAAGCAGGCAAAGCATATGAAGGGTATCGGTCTGACCAGTGAGTCCACCGAAAGAAACCCCGTGGTCTTCGACCTGTTCTGGGAGATGATTTGGGAAGACAAAGTCATCAACGTTGAAGAATGGATCGGTGAATACGCTCAGCGCCGTTACAGAGGCGGTGAGAATACCGTTCAGGCTTGGGAAAGAATGCTCAAGTGCATCCACTCCACCAACACCGTAGACGGTACCACCATCAACTACAGCGTTGTAAACTATCCTCAGCTTCACATCAAGGAGACCGGTTACTTCTATCCCGCATACAAGAACAGCGTTGTTGAATCGGTCATCAAGTTTTTGCTGGAGGACTACGATGCACTCAAGGACCAGGAAACCTACGTTTACGACCTGGTTGACATCTGCAGAACCTATCTGTCCAACGTCTCCACCGAGTACATCGATGCCATGCTCAAGAGCGCAAAGGCAGGCAAGTACGAAGAATTCCACGCATACAAGACCAGATTCCTGCAGCTCATCATGATCATGGACGAACTGTCTGACTTCACCGAAAAGGCACGCCTTGGCAAGTGGGTAGGCAGAGTGGATACCTGGGTCAACGACGAGCGCACCGCTACCTACAGCGACTTCGACGTAGACCTGATGAAGTTAGATGCTTATATGCTGATCACCAACTGGTCCACCATCGACCTTGGCAACTACGCCTGCAGAGAGATCAGCGGTCTGCTGTCCGATTACTACTACGTGATGTGGGATTACTTCCTCAACAAGATCATCACCCCCAAGGTCAAGGCAGGTCCCGATAAGGTGACCAATGGCCAAAACGGTGTCAACGCCGTGGTGACCTACTACAACATGGGTAGACAGCTTGCCATCTCGGGCAAGACCTTCTCTCCCGATCCCACTCCCGTGGACGGTGATGCCGACAGCAGAAGCCTGAAGGAAGTGGTTACCGAGATCACCACCCGTTTCTTCTCCAGAGTAGAGATCAAGCTCAACTCGGCAAGTGCGGCAAAGAACTCGGGCGTGACCATCTCCGGCAAGGTTGCAAGCGGTATTCCCGCAGGCTCCACTCAGGCTGAGGCTTCCAAGCTCTTCACCACCACCGAGGGCGGCAGAGTCGTCTTCTCTAAAGGCAAGGATGCCATCAAGGACGACGCAGTCGTTGAAGAAGGCATGAAGATCTTCATTGAAGAGGACGATGGTTCTCTGCTTGACACCGGCATGACCGTGGGCAAGCTGAAGTAATCTCTTTCCCTTCAAAACAATACCGAAAAGGGACGCCCGTCCGACGAAAGTCGGACGGGCGTTTTGTATTGCATTTTTCAAAAGCTGAGAACCAAAAGGAAAACGCCCTTGGCGTGATACTCTTATCGGAGTATCACGCCAGTTCTATTCGCCTACGGCGAGTGATATTGCTACGCAGTGATATTCGGCTTACGCCGAGTGGTATT
>JAGBIB010000160.1 GCA_017935195.1 Clostridia bacterium | reverse complement strand
CTCGCCTCCCTCACCGGGCTCGAAGTTTTCAACCTCGGGCAGGCGCAGGGGCAGCTGCTCGTAGGGTACACCCACCATACCGCACTTTTCGCAGTGAACGATCGGGATGGGCTCGCCCCAATATCTTTGACGGTTGAACGCCCAGTCCTTCATCTTGTATTGCACGCCCTTTTCGCCGATGCCCTTGTCTGCAAGGTATACCAGCATTGCGGCAATGGAGTCCTTCTTGTTGTCGTAGCCGTTCAAGAATTCGGAGTTGACCATCTGACCGTCGCCCGTGTAAGCGGCTTCCTCGATGTTGCCGCCCTTGATGACCTCGATGATGTCGATGCCGAACTTCTTTGCAAACTCGTAGTCTCTTTCATCGTGGGCGGGCACTGCCATAATGGCACCGGTGCCGTAGCCCATCATCACGTAGTCGGAAATGAAGATGGGGATCTCCTTGCCGTTTACGGGGTTGACGGCGGAAAGACCTTCGATCTTCACACCGGTCTTGTCCTTGGTCAGCTGGGTTCTTTCAAACTCGGTCTTCTTTGCGCAGGCTTCCTTGTATGCGTCCAGCGCGTCGATGTTGGTAATGCGCGCTCTGTTCTTCTCGATGAGGGGATGCTCGGGGGCGATGACCATGAAGGTCACGCCAAAGAGGGTGTCGGGACGGGTGGTGTAGATACGCAGCGTCTCCTCCAGATCCTTGATCTTGAAGTTGACGAAGGCACCGTAGGATCTGCCGATCCAGTTTTCCTGTTGCATACGGATGTTCTGGGGATACTCCACCGTGTCAAGTCCTTCAAGGAGCTTGTCGGCGTACTCGGTGATGCGCAAATACCAAACGTCCTTGGACTTCTGCACCACATCACTGTTGCAAATATCGCATTTACCGCCCTGGGAGTCTTCGTTAGAGAGCACCACCTTGCAGGAGGGGCAGTAGTTGACAAGCGTCTTGTCTCTGAATACCAGCCCGTTATCGAACATCTTTAAGAAGATCCACTGGGTCCATCTGTAGTACTTTTCATCGGTGGTGTCCACCACTCTGTCCCAGTCAAAGCCGAAGCCCACTCTCTTCAACTGCTCGGTGAAGCGGGCGATGTTCTTGTCGGTGACCACACGGGGATGCACGCCGTTCTTGATGGCGTAGTTCTCGGTGGGCAGACCGAAGGCATCAAAGCCGATGGGGTAAAGGACGTTGTAGCCCTGCATTCTTCTTTTTCTGGTTACGATCTCAAGACCCGAATACGCCTTGATGTGACCCACGTGCATTCCCGCACCCGAGGGGTAGGGGAACTCGATCAGACCGTAAAACTTGGGCTTTGAAAAGTCGTCCTTGGCGGAGAAGACCTTTTCTTCCTCCCATCTCTGTTGCCATTTCTTTTCAATGGCTTTAAAATCGTATTTCATGACGGTGCGTCCTTTCTGTATGAAAATTACTTCTCGGTGAGCTGAGAGGAGATATCCACCTCGGTGGCAGCCTCCCACAGCTTTTCAAGATTGTAAAAGCCTCTGGTCTCTTTGTTGAAGATGTGTACGATCACCGAAGCGAAGTCCAAAACGATCCAAGTTGCCTCGGCGTAGCCCTCCATTGCTCTGGGGGGACGGTTACATTGCTCCATGCGGAACTCCACCTCGCCCGCAAAGGACTTGAGCTGGGTGTTGGTGTTACCGTTGCAGATGACGAAATAGTCTGCGATGATGGTCTGATCCTCCACGTGCAGAAGGCGGATATCGCCTGCGTCCTTGATATTGAGGATCTCAATGATCTTGTCAGCAACCTCTCTGGGGGTGCCGTTTGACAGATCTGCAATTTTGAATTGTTCCATATTCCTTCCTTTCGTGCCCCTTTCCTCGACTTTTTTTGAGAGGACGGCACTTTTATCAGTATAGCACAGTTTTCTCGTCTTTACAAGACTTTAATGGACGGTTTTTAAAAAATTCCTTGCCGCTATGGTCTGCGGATGAATGAATCCGCCCTTTTCTTCAAGATGCGCCACCGTATTTTCAAAATAGATCAGCATACAGCGATCAAGATGGGCAAGCCGTTCCTCTCGTTTTTCGGGCATCCTGCCGTAAAACAGCTCCCTTAAAGCAATGCAGGAAGGGTATGCTCGCCCCTCCTCGACGTAGTCGGCAAGACAAAGAAGCTTTTCAAAAAGAGTCATGTCCTCCTTGCCCGTGGTATGGCAGGCAATGGCAGAGGCGCACCGTGGGCTGACACCGTAGCGGTCAAGGGCCACAAGGGCGCCGGTTATTTGATGCACCACGGCAGGAGAGCGACGATCGTCCTCGGTGAAGGGCATCCCGTAGAGGGTGAAGAGGGCTTGCTGCTCCTCAAAGCTCTTTTCGTGGGTGAGATCGTGAAGCAGTGCGGCTCTTTGCAAATCCTCCGCTTCCTCTTTTTCAAGCCCGAAGAGGGGCGCCATTCTGACGATCTCCCGCTCCACTGCGAAAATATGCTCCACTCTTTTTGCCGAAAGCTCCCTTTTTAAATCCTCTCTGATCCTTTTTAGGGGGCAAGCGCAGTTAAAAAGCTTCTTTTCCTTGATGAAGGAGAGTACCTTCGGGTCAAGAAGAGTAGGGGCGGGATCGATCCCTTCCGAAAGGAGACGTCTTAAAGCACTTGAGGAGATCTCCAGCGGCTCTTGGTGAAAGATCTGCACCTTTGCCCCGTATTTTTGCTCAAAAAGTACCTTTTTTTCTTCAAATGCGGCAAGAGGAGCATTGGCTTCTCTGGGGTTTAACACCACGGTGGCAAGGGCGAAGATCTCTTCGGGTCTGTTCCAACTGTCAAGGGTGAGGAACATATCGCTGCCCACCAGAAGGAAAAGCTCCTTTCCCTCCTCGGCGAAGTGCTGAAGGGTCAGATAGGTATAGCTGGTGCCCTCTTGCGTTAACTCGAAGTCGCAGATCTCCACCTGCCGTCCTCCAACCTTTTCGGGTGAAAAGCAGAGCCGAAGCATCTTTATCCGATCCTCTCCCGAGGCAAGACCCCGGGCACTCTTATGGGGTGGGATCTTGGCGGGGATGATCAGCAGGCGGTCGAGGGCGCATTCGTCGTAAAAGGCAAGAGCGCTTTTAAAATGTCCCTCGTGTGGGGGCGAAAAGCTTCCCCCGTAAATGCCCAATTTCATTGCTTTTTCCTTGCCGAGCGAGGAAAATCTGCTCAGCCCTTTCTTTTACTGATCTGATAGCCGTATTTTTCGGGTCTGCCGCCCTGGGCACCTTTTGCCGCAGGCGCACCCTTTGCAGCGGTCTTGTCCTTGCTCTTGTATGCGCCCGAGCCCGGCTTTTTGGTGCCCTTTATTGCCTCTTTTTTGGCGGGCTTCTTCTCCTTTTTCTCTTCGATCTCGCAAAGCTTGTCAAGATCGTATTTTCTCTTTTCGGGGGAAATCTTAAAGAGGATGAACTTGTTGCCCACCACCTGCACCTCCTCGGCGTCGATGGCGGCGGCAATGCCTTCCATGGCTTCCTTGGCGGTGTATTCGCAGTTTTCAAGGCACTTGACCTTCACAAGCTCATGTGCTAAGAGGGCGGCTTCGATGGAAGCCAGCATATTTTCATTTACCCCACCCTTCCCGATCTGAAAGGAGGTGGTCAGGGCAGTGGCTTTGGAGCGCAAAAAGGCTCTCTGTTTGCTTGTTAGCATATAAATTCTCCGATTTTTTAGTCGTTTGTCTTCAGTTTTTCCTTCAGGATGGCGCAAAAGCTTTCAAGTGCTCTTGCCCTGTGGGAGATGCTGTTCTTTTCGTCTGCAGTCAGCTCTGCAAAGGTCTTTTTCAGGGGAGCGTAGTAGAAGAGCGGATCGTAGCCAAAGCCACCGCTTCCCTTATACTCGTAAAGCATACTGCCGGGACATTCTCCCCTTGCCACGAAGGCAAGCTCTTCCTTTTCGGGGTGAACGAAGGCGATGGTGGAAACGAACTTTGCCCCTCTTTGCTCGGGGGTGGTGCCCTCCAGCGCCTTTAAGAGCTTTTCGTTGTTCTTTTGATCATCGCAGGGTTCCCCCGCATAGCGTGCCGAATAGACCCCGGGCGCACCGTCAAGATAGTCTACCATCAGCCCCGAATCGTCGGCGATGGCCATATAACCCAGTGCTGCGGCGGCGCGTGCCTTGATGAAGGCGTTTTCCTCAAAGGTTTCGCCGTTTTCTTCAATGTCCTCAAAAAACCCCACCTCAGCAAGAGAGAGAAGCTCAATGTCCTCCGATACCCTTTGGTGGAGGATTGCCTTGATCTCGCGGATCTTGTGCTTGTTGTTGGAGGCGATCACCATTTTCATACTCAGTTCTCCTTGTCAAACAGCGCGTTTACGAAGTCCTTGCGGTCAAAGGGCTGCAGATCGTCGATCTTTTCGCCCACGCCCACGAACTTCACGGGAATATCAAGCTCCTCCTTCACCGAGAAGATGATGCCTCCCTTTGCCGTGCCGTCGATCTTTGTCAGCACAAGACCGGTGATGGCGGCGGCATTTTTGAATTCCTTTGCCTGATTCACGGCATTTTGTCCCGTGGTGGCGTCGATGACCAGCAGGTTTTCTCTTGCCGCATCGGGCAGTTCACGGGAGAGGACACGATTGATCTTGGCAAGCTCGTCCATCAGGTTCTTTTTGTTGTGGAGGCGTCCTGCGGTATCCACGATCAGCACATCGGCATTTCTCTTCTTTGCGGCGTTTGCGGCATCGAAGACCACGGCGGCGGGGTCAGCCCCTTCGCCCTGCTTGATCATTTCCACGCCCACGCGGTCAGCCCATACCTGGAGCTGATCGATGGCACCTGCACGGAAGGTATCTGCGGCGGCAAGCACCACCTTTTTGCCTTCTGCTTTCAGCTGTGCGCTCAGCTTTGCAATGGTGGTGGTCTTACCCACACCGTTGACACCGATGACCAGAATGACCGACGGGGTGGTGTCCAGCTTCAATGCGGTGTTTTCACCCATGGTGTCGCAGAGGATCTCCTTCAAGACTTCCAGCGCCTCGTCGCCCCCCTCAATCTTCCGTTCCTTCAGCTCGTCGCGCAGACGGTCGATGATCTGGGCGCTGGTTGTCGCACCCACGTCTGCCATAATGAGCAGCTCTTCCAGCTCCTCCAGCAGATCCTCATCCACCTTGCGCATATTCTTGAACAGCTCGTGTACCTGTCCGAATACCGACTGCTTGGTCTTTTTTAAACCTTCTTTGATTTTAGAAAAAAATCCCATTGTAGTTCCTTTCCGTTGCCGTCCTTACGGCAACGCCTTTTAAACCTTCAGTCCGATCTTGCTTTCCACTTCGCTTAGGTGCAGGGGAAGGACTCTTGAAATGCCCCGCTCGCCCATGGTCACACCGTACATGGTGTCGGCCTCCTCCATGGTGCCTCTTCTGTGGGAAATAATGATGAACTGGGTCTTGTCCGAATAGTTCTTTGCATAGCTTGCAAAGCGGGCAACGTTTACCTCGTCCAGTGCCGCCTCGATCTCGTCCAGCAGACAGAAGGGCGCCGGGTTGACTCTAAGAATTGCAAAGAACAGCGCAATTGCTACGAAGACCTGCTCACCGCCCGAGAGGAGGGACAGGCTCTTGATGATCTTGCCGGGAGGCGCTACGCTGATCTCAATGCCGCTTTCCAGAATGTTTTCGGGATCATTGAGCGAAAGCTCTGCCGTACCGCCGCCGAACAGCTCTGCAAAGACCTTGCGGAAGTTCTCGTTGATGGCGGAGAAGATTTCGGCAAAGCGGCTCTTCATCTCCTTTTCAAGGGAGACAATCACCTCACCAAGGTCTGCACGTGCCTTGATCAGGTCTGCGTGCTGACGGGAAAGCTCATCAAAGCGCTCCTTCACGTCGGCATATTCTTCAATGGCACCCACATTTACGGGACCAAGATCCCTGATGCGATTTTTTAACTTGTTCTGTCGGCTTACCGCCTCGTTTTTGCTTTCCTCGGTGATCTCGGGGTATCCAAGCTCCTTGGAGCCGGCATAGGTCAGCTCGTATTCGTCCCACAGCCTTGCGGTGTAGCGCTCCTGCTCGGTCTTGATGGACTCTAAAGCCCCGTCAAGACGGGTGTAATCCCGCAAGAGGATCTCTCTGTGACGGCTCTTTTCCTTTTGCTGCAGCCGGATCTGCTCAGACTGCTTTTCAAAGTCTTCGCTTTCCTGCTTCAACCGTCCGTCTGTTTCCTCCAACAGGCGAAGCTCCCTTAAGAGTGCGTCGTGACGCTCTTCCTCTTCCTGCCCCTTCTTCAAGCACTCTGCCTTCTTATTACGAAGTGCCGCCTTTTGCTCCTTGCAAAGGGCGATCTCTCGTTGCAGCTCTGCCATCTGTAAGAAGGTCTTTTCAAGGGTCAGGCGTTGGTTTTCAAGATCTCTTTCAAGGAAGTTCTTTTCAAGAGTCAGCTCGTTTTTCCGCTCGATGAGCAGATCTCGCTTCTTTTCCGCCTGATGTCGTTCGCTTAGTACGGCATCCTCACCCTCCTTGCAGAGGGCAACGGCCTCTTCGGCCTTTTGGATGGCCTCTTCCAACTCCGCCCTCTTCATGGCGTAGTTTTCCATCTGATCCTTTAACGCATCCAAGCCCTCCTTGACCGCCTCAAGCTGTGCACGGTCGCTGTCCATCTTGGCACGACGCACCTTGCAGTCGGTATCCTCCGAATTGAACATCACGTTCAAGATCTCAAGGGTGGAGTTCTCCTTGGCTTCGGCTTTTTCAAGGGAGCGATCTTCGTCTTCTATGGTCTTGATCTTGTTTTTGATACGGTCAAGGGTGCGCTCCAGCTCCTTTTCGTCCTTTTCAAGACGGTTGATTTCTGCACCTCTTGACAGGATCCCTCCCTCTTTTTTTACAGAACCGCCGGTGTAAGAACCGCCCGCATTGATGACCTGACCGTCAAGGGAGACGATCTTGAAGGCTCTGGAAAAGGCGGCGGCAATGACCGAGGCGTGATCCAGCGTGTCGCAGATCACCGTTCTGCAAAGCAAGTAGTCGATGGCCTTTTGGTGCTTTTGATCGCATTTTACCAGCTCGCTCGCCACACCGATGAAGCCGTCCATGGAGGCAAGCTTCTTTCTGTCGACATCCAGTCCCTTGGGGGAGAGGGTGGACAAAGGGTAGAAGGTGGCTCTGCCCGCACCTGCACGCTTTAATTCGGCGATGGCGCTTTTGATAGAGGGCTCGTCCTCGGTAACGATGTGCTGAAGGCTGGCACCGAGAGCGATCTCCACGGCAAGAGCGTACTGCTCGTCAACAGAGATGAGCTTGGAAACGGGACCGCAAATGCCCGAGAGTCTTCCTTCGGCGGCTTTCGTCATCACGAAGCGCACCGATCCGGCATAGCCTTCAAAATGCTCTTCCATCCGACGAAGCAGCCTGATGCGCTCTGTAAGGGTATTCTGTTCCACCGTGATCCTGCCGATCTGTTCGTTTTGTGCCTTTCGGTCAGCTTCCAAGGCAGAGCGCTTTTCCTTCAGCGCATCAATGGCTTTTTTGCTTTCTTCGATTTTTTCTTTGTATTTTTGCAGATCCTCCTCAGAGCGCAAAAGGCCTGCGCCTGTTTGTCTGATACGCTCGTTTAAAAGCTCTGCTTGGGTTTCAAGCTCTTCTTCACGCTCTTTTTCGCCTGATTTGCTTCCTTCAAGAGAGGAAAGCTGTAGCTTTAATTGCTGCAAGGCATCCTTTGCCTGCTCTTCCTTCTTTCCTGCCGTGTCGAATCTTTCAGCGATCTGCTCGATGGATGCTCTCGCTTTTTCTATTTCGGAAAGGACGCAGAGCAGATCCTTTTCAAGCTTTTCGGCCTGTGTCTTGCCTTCATTGATCTTCTTTTGCAGATCCTCAGAGGAAAGAACACATTCCTTACCCTGCGCTTCTTTTTTGTCGATCTCATTTTGCAGGCGGATTTCCTCGTCTTGACAGTGCTGGTGATCCTTTTTTGCCAGCAGGGATGCCGAGAGAGCGGTATGCTTTTCTTCGGTCAGCCTTGCATGCTCCCTGCCTGCGCTCTCGCTTTTTTCCTTGTTTTCTCTTACTCTTTCAAGCAACCGCTCGCTTTGTCTTTCAAGGCTTTGCAGAGAATCCTCTGCCATTTCCAGCTCGTGCTTGGCAATTTCATAGTCTGCCTGCAGCTTTGCGGTGCGCTCACGGATGGAGTCGATCTCGTAAAGCCATAGCCCCACGTCCACTTCCTTTTTCTGACCGTACAGCTCTAAATATTTTCTTGCCTTTTCGGCATCCTTTTCAAGGGGACCCACCCGACCCTCAAGCTCCCTTAAAATATCGGTAACACGGGAGAGGTTGTCGTCTGCCTTTTCAAGCTTTCTTTCTGCCTCTGATTTCTTGTAGCGGTATTTGGAGATACCTGCCGCTTCTTCAAAAATGCCTCGACGGTCCTCGCTTTTTTTGGAGATGATCTCGGCAATTCGGCCTTGTCCGATGATGGAGTAGCCCGATTTACCAAGACCTGTGTTCATAAACAGCTCGGTGATGTCCTTTAAGCGGACGTTTTTGCCGTTGATCATATATTCGCTGTCGCCCGAGCGGTAATATTTTCTGGTGACCGTTACCTCGTCGTATTCCACGGGCAGGGCGATCTCGCCCAAGGTGTTGTCGAAGGTCAGCGATACCTCGGCATAGCCCATGGGACGGCGGTTATCAGTACCTCCGAAGATCACGTCCTCCATTTTGGTACCGCGGATATTCTTGCTGGAAAGCTCGCCCAGCACCCAGCGGATGGCGTCGGCAATGTTGGATTTGCCGCTTCCGTTGGGGCCGATGACCACCGTCATACCCGCATCAAAGTTCAACTTCGTGCGGTCGGGGAAGGACTTAAAGCCCTGCAGTTCAAGTGATTTCAGTCGCACTGTATGCTCCTTCTTCCACGGTTGCCGTTCTGCCCTTCAGCAGGTCGCTTTCTTTAAAGCGCAGACGGCATCCGTACTTTTCGCTCAAATACTTCTTGTTTACCCCCTTCTGACCGATCGCCTTGGAAAGGTGACCGCGGGGGAGGGAAATGGTATATGCTTTTCCCCTTATTGGGGGATGGTTTTCAAACAGCTCTTCTAAAAGGGTGCGCCACAGAGCGTTTTCGACAAGCTCTCCGAAGGCGGGGTGATAACAGCCTGCCAGGGCATTCTTCAACCCCTCCTCTGCCTGCAGACCCATTCGCAGGATCTTCACCCCTCTTTCTTCAAAAAGAGGGATCAGCTCTGCCGTCCTCTTCACTCCCTCTTCAAGGGTGATCGGGTCATAGCGTCCGCTTTTGTATAATGCTCCAAGGGTGGTACCCTCTAAAACCACCGTGGGATAGATGCGCACCGTGTCCGCCCCCCAGTCACAAATGTCAAGGGCGGTCTTTTGTTCCTTTTCCGGGGTAGAGAGGGGAAGCCCCAGCATCATCTGTCCGCCCGCCTCAAAGCACCCTCGCTCCTTGATGAGACGAAGGGCTCTTTGTCCGTCCTCGGGGGTGTGTCCTCTGCCGCAGGCATCTAAAACCTGCCCGTCGGTGCTTTGAAGTCCCAGCTCAATGGCGCTGACCCCGTACCGCTCAAGCAGGTCTAAGATCTGTTTGTCGATGCAGTCGGGACGGGTAGAGAGGCGGATGCCGCAGATCCTGCCTTTCTCAATCTCCCTTTTGCCCATTTCAAGCAGGGCGATCATCAGGTCACGATCGATGGCGGTAAAGGAGCCGCCGAAAAAGGCAAGCTCTGCCTGACGTTCCCCAAGGGTCTTCAGGGCGTTTTTTAAGGTTTCCTCTGCCTTTGACAGCGAAAAGGCGTTCGTGCCCGAGATGGTCCTTTGGTTACAAAAGACACACTCGTGGGGGCAACCCATATGGGGGACGAAAATGGGGATGTTGGCGTGCTTTTTTGAAAAAGAGCTCATTGCTCCTCACCGTAATCCAGACCGAAATACCCCAGCGCCATCTTTGCCGCCTGTTGCTCAGCCATTCTCTTGCTGGAGCCCTTGCCCCTGCCGATCACGTTGCTGTTTAACTGTGCCTCCACTTCAAAGACCTTGCAGTGGTCGGGACCGTATTCGGCAACGGGCACGTATTCCAGCCTCTCGCCGTGATCCATCTGCACGATCTGCTGCAAAATGGTCTTATAGTCTCGGTTTTCGCCCTTTTTCACGGTGGCGCTCACCTTTTGCTCGATGAAGGGCAAGACCACCTTTTCGGCACTTTCAAGGCCGGAATCCAGATAAATGGCACCGATGAGCGCCTCAAATGCGTTTTCAAGGGTGGATTTGCGGTCGCGCCCATCGGGGTTGTCCTCCCCCTTGCCAAGGTAGAGGCATCTGCCCATCTCTAAGTCTCTTGCATACTGAGAAAGGGCGATGTCCCTTACGGCAAGAGAGCGGAGCTTTGAAAGGTCGCCCTCGTTTTCATCGGGGTAGCGATCGTAAATGTAGTGGGCGGTGATCAGCGAGATCACCGAGTCACCGAGAAACTCCAATCGCTCGTTACAGTGGCAGCTAAGGCCTCGGCTTTTCATTTCGTTTTGATAGGAGGAGTGGGTCAGAGCGGTTCTCAAAAGATCTTTGTTTTTAAAACGGTATCCGATCCGCACTTCAAACGCCTCAAGGCGTTCTCCATCATCTTTATAGAGTTCTTCGTGGCTTTTTCCGCTCATCACGGCACTCCTTTCTTTTGTTTCGTTATTTGGAATTTGGAGGATCAGCGCTGATTTTCGGCAGAGAACTGCTTGATGGCTTGGCTGATCTTTTCAACGGCGTTGCCTTCTACCAAACGGATCGCCTGCAAAATGGCGTTTTTCATGGCATAGGCATCCGAATTGCCGTGCGCCTTGATCACGGGAGCGGAGATGCCCAGCAGGGGCGCACCGCCATATTCCTTGGCGTCGTACTTCTTTTTCATTTTGTACACGTCTTTTCTGCAAAGGAGTCCCGCAATTTTGTTTTTGAGGGAGGAATTCAGCGTTTCTTTCAGGTTGAGCATCAGGAATTTGCTCATGCCCTCCATACTCTTTAACAGCACGTTGCCCGCAAAGCCGTCGGTGACCAGCACGTCGCAAACGCCCTTTGGCACGTTGCCCGCCTCCACATTACCGACAAACCGGATGCCCTTCATTTCGGACAGCCGCTTATATGCCTTCACGTGCTCCTCGGTGCCCTTGTGGGCTTCTGCACCGATGTTCAAAAGACCCACGCGAGGCTCTTCCACCCCGCACACCGCCTTCATATAAAGACTACCCATGATGGCGTACTGTGCAAAGATATCCTCGTTGAAGCTGGTGTTTGCGCCGCAGTCTAAAATGAGCACGGGGCAGGACAGCGCCACCACCGTACCGATGGCGGCCTTCTTGACCCCCTTCAGCCTTTTGACGAAAAGGGTGGCACCTACCTGCACGGCACCCGTGCTTCCTGCGCTGACAAAGGCATCCACCTCTTTTTTGGCAAGCAGCTCAAAGCCCACCTTTAAGGAGGTGTCGGGCTTGGATCTGACCGATAAGGGGGGATCCTCCATGGTGATGACGTTTTCGGCGTGCACGATCTCAATACCCGAAAGGTCAAGACCGTGTTCCTTGGCACAAGCCTCGATCCGTTCCTTATGACCCACCAAAACGGGGGTAAAGTCTGCTTCTTTTCGGGCATCAATACAGCCTTTGATCTGTTCAAGGGGGGCAAAATCGCCGCCCATTGCATCAATAAGTATTTTCATATCCACTCCGCCGGCGCAAAGGATCAGTCCTTCAGCGCATCTTTTATGCTTTCAATATAGGATAGCGACCGCTCGGCGTACACCTTGTTGCGCGCTTGCTTGCCGCCCTTGACCTTTTTTTCAAGGGGCTCGATCACCCCGAAATTGGCGTTCATCGGTTGGAAGTCTCCAAGCGACCCGTGTGCCACGTATCTTGCCATAGCACCCAGCTCCGATACGGGGGAGAAGAAGAATGGCTCTTTGCCTAAAGCCTGCCTTGCGGCATTGACACCTGCCACAAGTCCCGAGCCTGCCGATTCCACATACCCCTCCACACCGGTCATCTGTCCTGCGAAATAAACCAGACCGTTGCTCTTTAAGCGGTAGCTTTCGTCAAGAAGATCGGGGGAATTCAAGAAGGTATTGCGGTGCATCACCCCGTAGCGCACGAATTCGGCATTTTCAAGACCGGGAATCAGGCGAAAGACCCGTCTTTGCTCGGGGAAGGTCAGATGGGTCTGGAACCCCACCAGATTGTACATGGTCTTGTCAAGATTCTCCTGACGCAGCTGCAGCACGGCAAAGGCTTCCTTTCCCGTGTCGGGCAGGGGCAGACCCACCGGCTTCATCGGGCCGTATAAAAGGGTCTCGTAGCCTCTTTTTGCCATGACCTCCACGGGCATACACCCTTCAAAGACGGTCAACTCCTTCTGGCTTTCCTTGTCAAAGTCCTTTAAGGGCGCTTCCTCTGCGGAAACGAGCGCCTCGTAGAAGACGTCGTATTCCTCCTTGGTCATGGGGCAGTTGATATAGCAGGCCTCGCCCTTGCCGTAGCGAGAGGCGATGAAGGCTTTTGACATATCGATGGAGGATGCTTCCACGATGGGAGCGGCAGCGTCAAAGAAGTGAAGGCGCTTGTCACCCACCAGTGTTTTGATATAGTCCGCCATGGGGTCGGAGGTCAGGGGGCCGGTTGCGATCACGGTGATCTCACCGTCGATGGGATGAGCGCATTCCTCCTCTACCACGGTGATGAGGGGATGGTTTTTGATCTGTTCGGTGATATAGGAGGCAAAGGCCGTTCTGTCCACGGCCAAAGCCGATCCCGCAGGCACACGGGTTTTCATTGCCGCTTCCATGATGAGAGAGCCGAGAGCGCTCATCTCTGCCTTCAAAAGTCCCACGGCATTTTCGGGCATTTCGGAACGCAGGGAGTTGGAGCAGACCAGCTCACCAAAGAGGGACTGGTGGTGGGCAGGGGTCATCTTGTGCGGCTTCATTTCGTGAAGGATTACCTTCACGCCCATGTTGGCCGCCTGCCATGCCGCTTCGCTCCCCGCAAGGCCTGCACCGATCACGTGTACGGTACGATCACTCACCTTTGTCCTCCTTTACGGGCGCAGGCGCCTGATAGCCGCATTCCTTATCGTGGCAGACTAAAATTTCCTTGGTCTTTTTCAAGAAGAGCATTTTGCCGCAATCGGGACATTTTTCTTTGGTGGGCAGATCCCAAGAGGAGAAGGAGCACTCGGGATAGCCTGAGCAGCTATAGAAGATGCCCTTGTTTCTGCCGCGCTTGGACACCACCTTTTTGCCGCATAAAGGACAGTTTACATCCAATTCGTTTTGAGGTTGCTTGGTGTAAGCACACTTGGGGTAGGCGGCACAGGCATAAAAGCTGCCGTAGCGGCCCTGACGCACCACCATGGGACCACCGCATTTTTCGCAGGTCATTCCCTCCACGGGCTTCAAGACCTTTTCTTCCTTCGCACTCTTACCGTCCTTGGCAAGCTGCTTGGTGTTTTTGCATTCTGGATAATTGGGGCAGGCGGCAAATTTGCCGAACCGTCCATTTTTCACCACCATTTTGGCACCGCACTTGTCGCAGATGATGTCGGTCTCCTCGGGGGGCAGGTCAATCTTCTTGGCATCTGCCTCCTTCATGGCCTTTTCAAGGGTGGTGGCGAAGGGATGATAGAATTCATCAAGGATACGGAGCATATCCTCCTTGCCGTGCTCGATGCCGTCAAGCTGTTCCTCCATCTGAGCGGTAAAGCCGTAGTCCACCACATCGGCAAAGTTTTCCTTCATCAAGGCGGTAGTGATCACACCCAGCTCGGTGGGAACGAGACTCTTGCCCTCGTGAGCGACATATCCTCTTTGGATGATGGTGGTCACGATGGTTGCAAAGGTGGAGGGACGACCGATGCCCTTTTCTTCAAGGAATTTTACCAGAGATCCCTCGTTGAAGCGTGCGGGGGGTTCGGTGAAATGCTGTTCGGGAGTGATTTTCTGGCAGTTGACTATTTGACCGTTTTTCAATTCGGGAAGAAGACCGTCGTTGTCACCCTCCTCGGGAGCATCCTCATAAATGGTCAAGAAGCCCGAGAAGCGCAGAGCGCTTCCTGCCGACTTGAACTGATAGCCTGCGCATTCCAGATCTGCCGATACGGTATCGTAGCGGGCAGAAGCCATCTGGCTTGCCAAAAATCTTGCCCAGATCAGACGGTAGAGCTTATATTGATCGGCACTCACGTGTCCCTTGATCATTTCGGGCGTTTTGGCGGGGTCAACGGGGCGGATGGCCTCGTGGGCATCCTGCGCACCCGATTTGGTCTTATAGATTCTTCTCTGCTGGGGCAGATACTCTTCACCGTATGCCGTGCCGATATAGGCGTTGGCAGCGTTGTAGGCTTCGTCGGAGATACGCACAGAGTCGGTTCTCATATAGGTGATCAGACCTGCCGTACCGCCAAGGGCACTGCCTAAATTTACGCCCTCATAAAGCTCTTGAGCCACCTTCATGGTCTTTGAGGAGGAGAACCCTAACTTTCTGTGGGCATCCTGCTGAAGGGTGGAGGTGGTGAAGGGAGGGGCGGGGTTGCGCAGCTTGACCGCTGTTTTGACACCCGTCACAGAAAAAGGCTTTCCTTCCACGGCAGAAACCACCTGCATGGTTTCCTGCTCGGTATTAAGCTCGGTCTTTTTGCCGTTTTCACCGTAGAAGCGGGCGAGGAAGGTTTTTCCCTCGTCGTTGAAAAGGACGGCACCGATGGTCCAGTACTCCTTGGGAATGAACGCCTTGATCTCTTCCTCTCTTTCCACGATGATGCGGGTGGCAACAGACTGCACTCTGCCTGCCGAAATGCCGCTTCTCACCGTCTTCCAAAGGTAGGGGGAGAGCTTATAGCCCACGATGCGGTCAAGGATTCTTCTTGCCATCTGGGAGTAGACCAGATTCATATCAATGGTGCGGGGCTTTTTGATGGCAGCCTTTACCGCACTCTTGGTGACCTCGTTGAAGGTCACTCTCTTGACCTTGCTTTCGTCGATCTTCAAGGCAGTGGTCAGATGCCATGCAATCGCCTCACCCTCACGGTCAGGGTCGGTTGCAAGATAAACGGTGGTAGCCTTCTTGGCCTCTTTTTGCAGCTCCTTGATGAGATCCCCCTTGCCGCGGATGTTGATGAAGTGGGGCTCAAAGTCGTTGTCTACGTCTACGCCCAAAGTGGATTTGGGCAGGTCTCTTACATGGCCGACAGAAGCCATGACTTTATAATTTGAGCCGAGATAGCTTTTCAAGTTGGTGGCTTTGGTGGGGGACTCGATGATTACCAGATTTGCCATAGGGATCTTTTGCGCTAAAAAGCGCTCCTTTCTTTCGTGTATCGGGGCGGCGGGAAAGCGCATCCGTTTACCCCTGACGGATGCCCGCACTGTATTGCTTAAAAGATGGGAAGCCTGTTTATCAGGTTAGCAGAAATCTGCCGCCGGGCAGAGCGGAGACAAAGCCTCGGATCTCCAAAATGGTCAAGGTGGTCATGACCGAAGAGATAGAGGCACCGCTTTTTTCGCAAAGCTGATCGGCACTCATCGGACCGTCAGCTTCTTCCAAGAGGTCAAAGAGCTTTAAGGTCAGCTCGTTTGCACCGGTGGGCCGCTGTTTGGGTTCCTTGACTATTTCCGTCGTGGAAGAGGGTATTGCGGGCGCAGGATGCCCACCTGCCGTTTCTTTTTCGCTATCGGAAAGCTGAGAATCGGTGGAATCGGCGTTTATAGTTCTGCTTTTTGCGCCTTTTTCGGCAGAGGTCGTCTTTTTTGTTTGCTCCTTGGGTCTTGGATAAGGAGACAAAACGATGTCGGGATGGTAGATGGGGATGCGCTCAATAAAGATTTTGTGGGGATAGAGGAGGCTGTAGTCTCCAAGCAGGTCAGCGGCATCTGTAATGGGGATGGCACCCTGCTTTAAAAGGTCGTTTGTGCCCTCACTGTTCTGCTCTCCCACCATGCCGGGCAGAGCGAACAGATCTCTGCCTTGGGAAAGGGCGCACCGTGCGGTGATCAGGGCACCGCTTTGTTTATCGGCTTCGATGACCAGCGTGCCCTGAGAAAGACCGCTGATGATACGGTTGCGGATGGGGAAGGAGCTTTTGGAGGGACGGGAGCCGGGCTTATATTCGCTGATGACCAGTCCGTACTTTTCAATGCGCTCCATCAATTCAAAGTTTTCTTTCGGGTAGGTGATGTCAATGCCGCACCCCAAAACCGCAACGGTATCGCCTCTTGCATCAAGCGCACCCTTGTGGCATACAGCGTCTACTCCCGAAGCAAGTCCGGACACCACAACAGCACCGGCGCAGGCAAGATCGTGGCAGATGGTATAGGCAGAGCGTTTACCGTATTCGGTGATGCGACGGGTACCTACGGCGGCGATGAAAAGATTGTCGTTTAAATCGATGTCCTTGCCCTTGCAGTAAAGAAGGATCGGTCTTTTTCCGATGCGCTTTAAGCGCTGGGGAAAGGCGGGATCGTCGTAGGCAAGGAGCTTTACTCCGTGGTCGTTACACCAAAAGAGGATTTTACGCGCCTCTTCCGAGCCCTTTTTCAACAGTCTTGCCTTCACTTCGTTTGAAAGGTCTAATTGATCGTAGTCATCCTTTCCTGCCTCATAGATCCTTTGAGCGTTTTCGTCAAAATACTCAAGCAATACATCCGATGCCTTGCTTCCGGGCGAAACGCACAGACTCAGCCAGATCCAATATAAAATATGCGACCGTGCCATAGATGACTCCTTTCGGTGAGCAGACTATAGTCTTTTAAAAGTGTTGGTTGTTGACCCCGTTCTTTATTCGCATTTTTGAGCAAAGCGGCTGTAAAGCAGAACGGAGGCGGCGATGGATGCGTTTAAAGATTCTGCCCTTTCGGTCATGGGGATGAAAACGGTGCCGCTGCAGCAATCGATCAGCTCTTGAGGCAGACCGTGTCCCTCGTTGCCCACCAAGAAGCAGCAGGCATTCTTGGTCTTCAGACGGTGAAGGCCAATGGCTTTTCGGTCAAGGGCGGCGGCATATACCTCGATGCCTTCTTTTTTGAGCAGCTCTACCGTACCCTTCACATCCTTTACCACCGTTACGGGGCAGTCAAAGAGCGTCCCCATGGAGGCGCGGACGGTCTTGGACGAGTAAAGATCTGCGCAATCCTCGCTGAAGATCAGACCCGCACATCCAAAGGCGGTGGCAGAGCGGATCACCGTTCCGAGGTTTCCCGGATCGCGCAACGAGACAGCCATGAGAAGGGTGGCATCTTCCTTTGCAAAATCTGAGGGTTTATTATATATTGTAGCAAATTTATGATATTTGTCAATAGTTTTTGCAATGCAAAATAGTCCTTCGGGCGATTTTTCTTCGGTGATTTTTTGATAGACGCCGTCATTTACCAAAAAAACACGACAATCCTCGGGAAGAAGGGACAGCATCTCGGGGGAGGGCAGGGCCTTTTGCAGGGCAAAGACGGAGACAAGGGGGACGTTTCGTTTTACTGCTTCCTCAAAAAGCTTTTTGCCCTCGAAGAAGAATAGTCCCTTTTCTTTTCTCGTCTTTTTGTCCTTGAGCGCTGCGGCTTCCAGAATTTTCGGGTTTTGTCTGCTGGTGATCGATTCAAAATACATGATCGGCTCCCTCGTTTTTGACAGATTTCGGTGTTTTTTCTATATGTCCGTAAACAAAACTACGGGGTCAGCGCAAAAGGGCGCCAACCCCGGACGTTTTATTACAGTGCAGCCTTTGCGGTAGCAACCAGAGATGCGAACGCTTCCTTGTCGGAAACAGCCAGCTCAGCCAGCATCTTTCTGTTCATGGTTACGCCTGCCTTCTTCAGACCGTGCATGAACTGAGAATAGTTGATGCCGTTTACCTTCGCCTGTGCGGAGATTCTGGTGATCCACAGAGCGCGGAAATCTCTCTTCTTCAGCTTTCTGCCTACGTAAGCGTAGTTGCCGCTCTTCATTACGGCCTGCTTAGCCATCTTGAAGTGCTTGCTCTTGG
>JAGBIB010000159.1 GCA_017935195.1 Clostridia bacterium | reverse complement strand
CCTTTCTCCCCAGAAGGACGGCAGCGTGATCACCGATTTTTCGGGCAAAAACCTGATCAAGGGCGAGCCCGATGCCTCCTCCGTCCCCTCGGGTGGACTTCGTGCCACCTTTGAGGCAAGGGGCTACACCGCCTGGGACCCCACCTCCTACGCCTTCATCAAGGACAACACCCTGTGCATCCCCACCGCCTTCTGCTCCTACGGCGGCGAAATGCTTGACAAAAAGACCCCCCTTCTGCGTGCCTGCGAGGCGCTGTCCACTGCGGCTGTGAGAGTCCTGCATCTGCTGGGCATGAACGAGGTGACCCACGTGACCTCCAGCGTAGGCGCAGAGCAGGAATATTTTCTGGTGGACAAGGAAAGCTGGAAAAAGAGAGAGGATCTGCAGGTCTGCGGAAGAACCCTTTTTGGTGCCATGCCCCCCAAGGGTCAGCAGCTTGAAGACCACTATTTCGGGGTGATCAAGCCCAGAGTCAAGGCCTTTATGGAGGAGCTGGACGACGAACTGTGGAAGCTGGGCGTCTACGCCACCACCGAACACAACGAAGCCGCTCCCTCCCAGCACGAGCTTGCCCCCGTCTACACCCTGACCAACATTGCCGCCGACCAGAACCAGCTGACCATGGAGATCATGAAAAAGGTTGCCGACCGCCACGGTCTGGTCTGCCTGCTCCACGAAAAGCCCTTTGAGGGAGTCAACGGCTCGGGTAAGCACAACAACTGGTCTGTGCAAACCAACACCGGTGTAAACCTCTTTAAGCCGGGCGACGATCCCTACAGCAACACCGTCTTCCTGCTCTTCCTTGCGGCGGTGATCACTGCGGTGGACCGTTATCAGGATCTGTTGAGGGTGGCCGTGGCCTCTGCCTCCAACGACTGCCGTCTGGGCGGCGGAGAGGCGCCTCCCGCCATCGTTTCCATGTATCTGGGCGACGAGCTGACGGGCATCCTCGAATGCGTGGAGGAGGGCAAAAAGTATGCGGGCTTCAAAAAGACCCGTATGCAGACCGGCGTGCACGTGCTGCCCGACTTCAAGAAGGACACCACCGACCGCAACCGCACCTCACCCTTTGCCTTCACGGGCAACAAGTTCGAGTTCAGAATGCTCGGCTCCTCCCAGTCCATTTCGGACACCAACACCGTCTTAAACACCGCTCTTGCGCAGGTGCTTTCCCAATTTGCCGACCGTCTGGAGGGCAAAAAAGATCCCATGGCTGCCGCTCGCCGCATCGTGCGTGATGCCTACCGCGATCACAAGCGCATCGTCTTCAACGGCAACAACTACTCCTCCGAGTGGGTGAAGGAAGCCGAAAAGCGGGGTCTTTTCTGCCTGCCCACTGCGGCAGATGCCATTCCCTGCTTAAAGAGCTCCAAAAACCAACAGCTTTTCGAGGAGATCGGCATCTTCTCTGCCGCCGAGCTGCATTCCCGCTGTGAGATCATGCAGGAAAACTACTGCAAGGTGCTGTCCATTGAGGCAAAAACCATGCTTGAAATGGCAAAAAAGCAGATCATCCCCGCCGTCAACGCCTATAGCGGCAGGATCTGCACCGAGCTTTCCGCCATCACCTCCTGCGGCATCGCCCCTCTTGGCATCAAGGACGCCGCAAAAAAGTCGGTGTCGCTATCCGACCGCCTCTACCTTGCCGCAGAGGAGCTGGAACAGACCCTCGACAGCCTGACCCTGAGCGCCGAAGGCATCAATGATGCCGCACTCTTCTGCAAAAATGATCTCCTGCCCGCCATGAACGCCCTGCGCTCGGTGGCTGACGAGGCGGAGCGGGTCACCCCCGCCGACCTGTGGCCCTTCCCCACCTACGGCGAGCTGCTGTTTAACGTGTGAGGAAAAACAACAACTATGCTAAACAAAAATCACCTGCAGCACTGCAGGTGATTTTTATTTTGGCAAAAACAATCTGTGTTCACAGTCCCAAAAGCTGACGCTTTTTTTCTGCAAACTCCTCTTCCGTGATCAACCCTTGCTCATAAAGGCTCTTGAATTCCTCCAAGCTTTGTCTCAGCTCTTCGCCCCGTTCTTCTCCCCTTTTGCGAAGTGACTCTTTTTTCGCAGATTCTGCCGTCTGTACCCAAACGGTCACATTCTCTTCTCCCGATTTCTTTGCGGGCGCAGCCACATCGGCGTCTTTTTCTTCTTTAGAAGGTTTTCTTGCCCTTGGTTTTTTATAGGGATTCCTCAGCCACAGTGCAAAGAAGACCGTTGACAAAATCAGCATCCCGTTAACATTTAGAAGAAGAAAACGCACAATCAATATTACGACTCCCTCGGATAACCATGCACATATCGCTACAATATCCGATATCATGACAGAGCCGATTACAATAATGATGGGAAAATACCATAGTGCGCTCAAGCCCTGCCTTGCCTTTTTAAAACTGCCGGCAAGGAGGAAAACGCCCAAAAGCAGATGGGGCAACGTTCCCATAATAAACGCAGCATTATTGCGAAGATAAGAATAGTGCATCTCATCTAAGATCCATGTGATCCTCTCACCATCTATAAGGCCCAAAAGCACCGTTTCCACAACACTGAGCAAACAGGCAGCCAACGACGCAAAAATAAGCAAAATACCGCCCGCCGCCATTAGTTTTCCGCATTTTTTACGGCAAAGAGCCACCACGGTCAGTATAACGGCAACGAATATCAACGCATATCGGCCATTGATCACGATACTCAACAGATGTGATAGCGCCACCTCTTCATATTCATAATACTGAAAGAATACTGTAATACAAGAAATGACTGACAATAGGCCGATAAGCGCACTATTTATACCAAAGAATGAAAAAAAGAGGACTGCCGGCAGGGGAAATTTCACTTTTTTATCTTCATTTTTCATCAATTCGTCCTTCATGACAGCACCTCCTCTTTCACTTCTTCAGCGGGCACCTCGCCCTGAACCGCTTTGACGGATACGTCCTCCTCCAAGGGAATCTCGTCCTTCTTTTGGGAAACGGCGGCGCAGAAACGGTTCACCCCCAACAGATAGTACGCAAAAAAGAGAAGCTTTACTACAAGGGTCAGAATGAACATCAGGTCTTTGTAACTCCCCGCCAATTCCAGCGCATCGCCCAAAAGACAGGGACAAGAGCAAGCCAGAAGCATCCCCGTGATTGCCCATTTACCGTTAGAAAGTCCCTCTCTGCCCTTTTGCCCCCGTGCTCCGAGAGCCAGCACAAAAAAGGAGCCGATCAACAAAAGAACGAGAAAATAAACGCCCACCTCCATGCTGTAAAAACCAAACATTTCGATCAAAAAATCTCTATTCTCAGCGGTATTAGCAAAATAATAAAGCCCCAAGTCGCAAAGTCCGCCCGCCGCAAAAAAGGCGGCAAAAATGGAAAGGATGGATGCAGGGATCTTCAAGTTCAAGAGCACCATGATCGCAAGCACAAAAAAACAGAGGAAGGCACCTGAAAATGCCACGATCTCGCCAAGGCAATTCCATTGAACATACTTCACCTGTTCCGTTATCTCAATCTCATCATGCAATTCCAAATACGCATCCACTCCACTGAGCACCGCCAAAAGCAACAAACACACGCTGCACAGAATAAAACAGATCGATGCAAGCACAGGCTTTTTATACCTGACCTTCGGGGGTATGGTATCGGTTTTTCCAAGCGTTTTTTGTTTTGTCATAAAAGCCCTCCTTTTGCCCTATAGTTCATATTGTGTTCACAGTATAACACACTTCCACCCTCCTGTCAAGGGTAGACACATTTTGAGCAGCTTTGGTTTTACCGAAGCCGTTTTGCTTTGCTTGGAGGGGGAGCCTTCTTTTCGGCAAATGCCGAGTGGTATTCGCGGCTCACGCAGTGAGCATCGCGAGCTTTCAGGGCGAATAGAATATCATTTTGAGGCGTAGCCGAACAATATCACTGCCCGCAAGGGCAATATCACTCTTTGCAAGAGCAAAGAATATCACTAAAAAAGCAGAAAAAGAGAGAGAGCTTCACGGAATTTTGTAACCGCGT
>JAGBIB010000158.1 GCA_017935195.1 Clostridia bacterium | reverse complement strand
CCTGCACCTGCACCCGCACCCGCAGCCGCACCTGAACCTGCACCTGAACCTGAACCCGCACCTGAACCTGAATCCGCACCTGCACCTGAACCCGCACCCGCACCTGAACCTGCACCTGCACCTGAACCCGCGCCCGCACCTGAACCCGAGTATTCTTATAATGATATGCCCACTCAGGTGCTTGATCGCCCCTATAGCAGTATTCAGCGCGATCAAGCGGCACCTCAGCAACCTTACGGCGGCGCTCGTCCTCAGGCACCTCAGCAGCCTTACGGCGGTGCTCGTCCTCAGGCTCCTCAGCAGCCTTACGGCGGTGCTCGTCCTCAGGCACCCCAGCAGCCTTACGGCGGTGCTCGTCCTCAGGCACCCCAGCAGCCTTACGGCGGTGCTCGTCCTCAGGCCCCTCAGCAGCCTTACGGCGGCGCTCGTCCTCAGGCACCCCAGCAGCCTTACGGAGGCGCTCGTCCTCAGGCCCCTCAGCAGCCTTACGGCGGTGCTCGTCCTCAGGCCCCTCAGCAGCCTTACGGAGGCGCTCGTCCTCAGGCACCCCAGCAGCCTCAAGGCGGCGCTCGTCCTCAGCCACCCCAGCAGCCTTACGGCGGTGCTCGTCCTCAGGCACCTCAGCAGCCTCAAGGCGGTGCTCGCCCTCAGGTACCCCAGCGATCTTACGCTCCACCTGCCTTTGAACAGCGCCCTGCCGCAAAAATGCCCACCTCTGCCAAGGTTTTTGGAATCGTGGCGCTCGTTTTAAGCCTTTTGACCGTTCCCGCAACCTTTTGCTTTGTGGTTCCCGGGTTGATCACATGGATCGTGGGCTTGATTTTCGGCATCGTGGGTAAAAAGAAGGCAGACACCGTGGATCGCTCCAACGGACCCGCAAAGGCCGCAGTGGTCATTTCGCTGATCGAGCTGATCATTGGCGCACTGATTCTGGTGGCTGTGGGAATCTATCTGATTTTGAAGATCAGCATGGGCGGTTAAGCCTCTGCCAAAGACCTTTTGCGAAATTTTTATACAATTTGTCAAAAAGATCTCCGACGTACTTGGCGTGGGAGATCTTTTTTGCGTGGGTGAAGTTTTACAACTTGATTATGGATTTTTTTCGTGCTTTGTGCTATACTTCACGTTAAAGACTATCGAAAGGAATGAAAACCATGAAAAAACTGTCCGTTGCTGCCTTCCTGCTTGCTTTTTTGCTTGCCTTTTCCTCCTGCTCTGCCCTTACCGACGTCCTTGATCCCAAGGAAAAGCTTTTCACCCTTGAAGACTACCCCGTGAGCTTCACGGCAACCACCGCTTTTATGGAGGTGTCCGACCGCGGTGCGTGGGATATCCAGATCACCGACGGCAGGGTGTATTTCGGGGTGATGGCATACGACCCCGTGGATCTGTCGGAGGATCAGACCCCCGAGGAGATCTACAAGCTTCAAAACGACGATCTGTTTAGCAAAAGAGAAAACGTGCAGGTGACGGTGGAGGAAAACACCTCCGCTCTTTCAGGCAAGAGCATCACCCACACCCGCTATTCTGCAGAGTTAGATGGGAGCAAGAACTATTATGAGTCCTATCTGGTCACCTTTGGGGAGGATCAGACCTTCTGCTGGGTGCTGATCACCGGCTTGCCCTCTTATATTGAAAAAGAGGGAGGGCATCTGCGTGCCATCGTGGAGAGCCTTTCGTTGACCGAATGAGCCGCGGAAAGGTTCCGCTTCTTTTGAAAACATAACGAAAGAGCAACGTTCTTCTTGAGAGCGTTGCTCTGAGCGTGTCGATAAACCTCTTTTTTAAAGAAAACCGGGTTTAAACCACCATTCTTCCAAGGTTTTTGAGGGTTTTTAGGGGACTTTTTTCAAAAAGTCCCCTAAAAAGGGTTTGGGGCAAAGCCCCAAAGGGCTTTTTGACAGACTGAGAGCAACGTTCTCCTTGAGAACGTTGCTCTTTCGTTTCTTTCTGCGGATGCGTTCATTCCTCGCTCTTGAAAAGCTCGTCGATGGACACGCCGAAGAGCGAGGCGATGGCAGGCAGCAGAGTCAGGTCGGGATAGGAGCGTTCCTGCTCCCATTTTGACACCGCCTGCACGCTGACCTGCAAAAGGGAGGCAAGGGCTCGTTGGGTCAAGCCTGCCCTTTGGCGCAGCTTTTTAATGTTTTTACAAATGGGCAGATCCATGTTTTGAGAAGGTCCTCCAAAGCCTGAATGATTTTTTCTTGCCGCTTTGGAAAGTGCCGCCGTAGGTGAAAAGAAGGGGCTTGAACATCAGCGCCTCGTCCTTTTTCATTTTTGCGTGACAAGAACGGGGCGCGCTTTCACGTGCCCCGTCTCGCTATTGCGCGCCCCGGGCGTCAAAGGGGATCAAAGACGTCCGCAATGGGCGAGCAATACGACACTCTCGCGGGGAAGTGCAAAAATAGTCATATCGATCGCCTCCTTTCATCGTTATTTTACAGTTGACCGCCCCTTCTGCAGTGGGGACGGGTCTGCCGCGGGGCGTCCCCCTCGGCGCTTTTATTGTAGCACGCCGTAAAGGGGCTGTCAAGGGGGCTGTTGTCTACCGTTGGTTGATGCCGCCGCCCCTGCTCATGCCTTGAACACAAAAGCGGCACTGCAAAGTAAGCAGTGCCGCAATCGGTTTATTCAACGGTGATGGTCTTGATCTTCTGTACTCTTTTGGGTCTGTCGGAAAAGTCGGTGGGAACCGATGCGATCTCGTCCACAACCTCCATGCCCGAAACCACCTTTCCAAATGCGGCGTACTGTCCGTCAAGGAAGTGACCGTCCTCGTGCATGATGAAGAACTGGGAGGAAGCAGAGTTGAAGCTCTGGCTTCTTGCCATGGAGATCACGCCTCTGTCGTGAGAAAGGGTGTTGTTAAAGCCGTTTGCGGCAAATTCACCCTCTAACTTTTCCTTTGCGCCGCCCATACCGGTGCCGGTGGGGTCGCCGCCCTGGATCATAAAGCCTGCGATGACTCTGTGGAAGATCAGTCCGTCGTAAAAGCCTTCCTTTGCCAGCTTTTCAAAGTTTGCAACCGTCTTGGGTGCGATCTCGGGATAAAGCTCCAGGGTGATCACGCCACCGTTTTCCATTTCAATTCTGACCATATTTTTCATTCCTTTCGGTTTTTAAAGTTCAAATTTCAGTTATACTATTATAACAGATGAAAAAAGTCTTGTCAAGACGGCTTTTTTTTGCAAATTATCATTGCAAGAAGCGAAAAAATGTGATAGAATATAGGGAAGAAGGGATGCCCGAAGGGAGAATGATCGTGGATAGATACAAAAAACTGATAAAAAACACGGGACTGATCACCCTGGGTACCTTCGGCTCAAAGCTTCTTCCCTTCATTCTGATCAGACTCTATACCTACGTTTTGCAGGACGGCGAATACAACACCGCCGACCTGATCACCCAAACGGCAAAGCTGATCATCCCCTTTGCCGCCCTGGGGCTTACCGAGGGACTCTTCCGCCTTGCCATGGAGGGCGAGGAGGAGCGGAGAAAAAAGGTCTTTTCGGCAGGCTTTGTGCTGTTTGGCGGAGGCTTTGCCCTGCTTTTGCCCCTCTTTTTGGTAGCGCAGGCGGTGCTTTATGGGATGGGCTCCGCGTTTTCAAATTACGTCTGGCTCATCGCCCTGTATGTCCTTTGCTCCTGCCTTCATTCGCTGGTCACCCAGTATATCCGCACCAAGGATCATTTCGCCTTCTTTTCTTTGCAGGGCGTGATCAACACCGCCCTCGTTGCGGCGCTGAACATCGTCTTTCTCTATTTTAACGACTTCGGTGTCACGGGCTATGTGCTTTCGGTGGTGCTTGCCGATTTCATCGTCTTCCTGCTGATCTTCGTCAAGGAACGGCTGTGGCGCGATCTGGTGCCCGTAAGGAGCATCGAAAAGAGCATCTATAAAGAGATGGTGGGCTATAGCGTCCCCCTCATCCCCATGTCGGTCTCTTGGTGGGTCACCTCGGTTTCCGACCGCTATATGGTCAGATGGTTCGTGGACGATCCGAATATTGCCGACTTTTATTCGGCGGCGTATAAGATCCCAACGCTTGTCACCCTGCTTTGCACCGTCTTTTCTCAGGCGTGGAGCTATTCCTCGGTGGCGGAAAAGGACGAAAAGGAGCGTTCCTCCTTCTTTTCGGGTGTCTTTTCCTTCTATGCGGGCCTGCTTTTCGTTACCGCCGCAGGCATTATGGCCTTCTGCAAGATCTTAACGAAGATCATGATGGACCCCTCCTACTATACCGCTTGGGAATATATTCCCGTGCTGGCGGGCGCAACGGTCTTTTCTGCCCTGGTCACCTTCGTTGGAAGCGTGTATACCGTGCGGATGAAGAGCACCTTCTCCATGTGGACTGCCATGATGGGTGCGGGTCTTAACATCCTTTTGAACCTTGTGCTGATCCCCAAGGAGCTGCTTGGAATCTGCCTTCCGGGGCTGGGAGCGATGGGTGCGGCCATCGCCACACTGATCAGCTATGCCGCAGTCTTTGCGGTCAGAGCCCTGACAGCGGGACGGTACGTGAAATTCAAAATGGACCTGCCTCTGCTTTTTGCAAACATCGCTTTGCTTTCGGGCCAGATCGTTTTCACCACCCTGTCGGGCGGCATGGGACTTGCGCTTCAGATCGGGGCGCAGGCGGCGTTCCTTGCTCTGTCCCTTGCTTTAAACGGCAGAGTGCTGGCAAAAAAGATGGTGCCGATCCTCAAACGAAAGCTGAAACGGTAAATAGGCGGCGAAAGGACGAACTTTCCCGGAAAAAGTGAAAATCAAACCCGCTTTGAAAGGCGAGGCGGGCAAAATAAACCCAAAGCTCCAAAAGTTTTTGGGGTCGAGCCCTTTTTACAAAAAAGGGTCGCAGGGGATGGCGAAGAAGCCGCATTTCAACTTAAATGCAAACCCGCTTTGAAAGGCGAGGCGGGCACAATAACCCAAAGCTCCAAAAGTTTTT
>JAGBIB010000014.1 GCA_017935195.1 Clostridia bacterium | reverse complement strand
AGCAGCTTTGCGTTTCTTTTCAAGCAGTTTCAAAATGGGAAAACGATCAAACCAATCCCGATCTATCCCTCATTTTACCCTTAGCCAAAGCGCTGTCGGTAAGCACCGATCTGCTGCTCGGCGCTTGCACCGAGCAGACCGACAAGGAGCTAAACGCCCGCTTTCTCGACTTTGCCGTAAAAAATAACGAAGTAGGTGCCCTTTCCGTAGCTGAGGAGGCAGTTCGTCTCTTCCCCTCCGATCCTTCGTGGCTCTTCCGCAGGGCGATCTGCGAACATCGTCTTTTTAACGACACCGCGGATACTGCCCAAAAGGAGCATTACGGTGCCCTTGCCGAAGCCCACTACAGAGCCATTTATGAAAAAGCCCTTGAACAGCGGGCGCAGGGAGGGCTTTCGGTGGACTCTGCCGGTGAGCATCTTTGCTCCATTCTTTCTGCAAGAGGAAAAAAGCAGGAGGCAAAGGAGATCGCCTGCAAGATCTCGGGAAAATGCAGAGACAGGGCGCTGAAGGATTGTCTTGAGGGAGAAGAAAAGCAACGACATTACCACCATACCATTTTAATGGCTGCTCTTCAGTTTCGGGATGAGCTGGTCAGCGACGGAAGTGAGGAAGCATATCGTCTTGCCCTGCGCTTTGTGGATCTGATCTGTCCCCTCCCCTCCATCTCCTATTACCATCACCGCAGATACATTCACTCCCGCTTTGCCATCAGGCTTCTTGAAGAGGGGAAGGCTGATGAAGCACTGCCGATGTTTGAAGAGCTTTTGCACTCTGCCCACAGTGCGGCGCTCTTATACGAGGAGCAAAAGGAAAACTGCCTTTACGGTGACATCTTTTTTGACCGCTACCCCGTGAAAAGCGGACTTAAAGAGGAATATAAGCACTACGGAAACGCTCTTGCATCCGAACTGCATTTTGCAAAACGTATTCTGTCCCTCACCTCCGATCCCCGCTTTGAAGAGATTTTTCAAAAGTATCAGAGGATTTGCGACGATCTGCCCAAATATACCGAAGAATAAACGAAGGGTGACTTGCCCTATGCAAGTCACCCTTTTATGTTTTAATCTGCAGATTTTCCGCTTTTTTTCACGTGCTCCTTTAAAACCAGATTGATATACTGGGAAAGGGACCGATCGTCCCGCTCCGCCAGATCCTTGATCTCTGCCAATATATCGCTGTCGATGGTGATACTGATCTTTTCCTTCAGGGGCTTCATATGCGTTCTCCTCCACCTTTTTTTATATTATACCAAAAGAAGGGATTATATCTTGACAAATCGCCTAAAGTAGTATAAAATAAGATAACACAAAATACGACAAGGACGAAAGAATGAATACCATCGGACAACGGATCTTCTACTACCGCAAAAAAAGAGGACTGACCCAAAAAGAATTTGCAAAACGGCTTGCCGTCTGTCCTCAAACGGTCTCAAAATGGGAAAACGACCGTTCGCTCCCCGACCTGACCACCATCGCCCGCATTGCCACCCTCCTTTCCATCACCTGCGACGCCCTGATCCTGGGGGAAAACGATTGACTTTTTTTTCCGCCCGTGGTATACTGTACATAACAACCTACGGGAGGTAAACAGAATGAACGACTGCATTTGGAAGCTTGAAAACGGCGCACCCCTTTGGGAGGTAAGAAAAGGGCAAGAGCATAAGGACGATGTTGAAATGAGCGGTCTTTACTGTGACGGCATCACCTCCTACGGCGTAAGAGACGGCAAGCTCTTTCTTTCCCACGATCTTTATTTCCCCACCCTGCGCACCATTCCAAACAACACCCACGGTACCTACTGCTTTAAAGTAGGTCAGGACGACCGTCCGCATCTGCTTTTGAATGGCGAGCCGATAAGCGAGGATGCGCACTCTTTTTCCTTTGACGGCATTCTTCACGTCCAAAGCAGTTGCGCAAAGGGTCTTTTCATCAAGCGATGCATTTTTCCCGCAAGCAATGCAAGGGGCTATTTCGAACGGGTCAGTATAAAGCGCGCGGAATGCTTTGAGGGCAGCCTTTCATTAAGCAGTCCCTACTATCGTGTCCTTTCGTACGGCAGAGGCACCAAGGGCGTTTACCTTGCCGAGATCAGCCACACGGCTCCCGAAGTCCTTTGCTTCAACGATGAGGGAGTCCTTGAGTTCGATATCCTTTACAGCACACGGATCGCAAACCAACCGCCCGTGATCCTTGATGGCAACAAGGAGCTTGCCGCCCGCAAGGAGCGCATACGCAATCTTTGCGACGACTCCCTCGTCTTCTCCTCGGGAGAGCCCGTGCTTGACGCCTTTATGCGCCTATCCAAGCTTCGTGCGGGAGAAAGCATCTTTGAAACGCTTTCAGGCAAGTATCACTCTCCCGGTGGCAGGACCTACTACGCCGCCACTTGGTGTAACGATCAGATTGAGTATGCAGGTCCCCATTTTGCGATGACGGGCGATCCTACCGCAATCGAGGCCTCCTTAAACGCATACCGCTCCTATATTCCCTTTATGTCCGACTGCTATCACCGTCTTCCCTCCTCCATCATCGCAGAGGGGCTTGACATCTGGGAGGGGGCGGGAGATCGGGGCGATGCCGCAATGTATCTTTACGGAGCCTCACTTTTCTGCCTCTATTCGGGTGACGAGCAGATCGCCCGAGAGCTTTTCCCGGCAATTTGCTGGTGCGCAGAATACTGCGAAAGAAAGAAGACCCCCGAAGGGGTGATCTCCTCCGATACCGACGAGCTGGAGGGTCGCTTCCCCACCGACGGAATTGCCAACCTGTCCACCTCCTGCCTTTGCTACGGCGGACTCGTGGAGGCGGCAAAGCTTGCCCGTTCTTTGAATGAAAAAGCAAGGGCAGATATATTTGAAAAACGAGCCGAAGCACTAAGGCTTGCAATCGAAGAGTATTTCGGTGCGGAACTGAGCGGCTTTCAGACCTATCGCTACTCCAAGGGCTTTGACACCCTGCGGGCTTGGATCTGTCTGCCCCTTTGCGTGGGCATCGAGGAGCGGAAGGTGGGAACGCTTGATGCCATGCTTTCTTCACATCTGTGGACAGACGAAGGAATGCTCACCTGCCAGCATAGCCAAGAAAACCAAAGCAACACCATCTGGGACCGCTCCACCCTTTACGGTATGAAATGTGCCTTTTTATCGGGTCAGGGTGATCGGATGGTCGAGCCGCTTTTACGTTACTGCAAAAAGAGGCTCCTTGGTGAGCGCATTCCCTATGCCGTGGAAGCTTATCCCGAGGGAGGAAAACGCCACCTTTCAGGCGAAAGCGCCCTTGCCTTCCGAATCGTGACAGAGGGACTCTTTGCCCTGCGTCCCGAAAGCCTTCATTCCTTCTCCTTCATCCCCCGTCTGCCCAAGGGACTTCCCTTTCTGCACCTTCGTTCCATCCCTATTTGCGGGGGGTGCTTCGACATTCTGATCGATCCGCAGGGCTTCACGGTATTACAAAACGGCAAGCTCCTTTCAGAGGGCAAAAACGAAGATAAGCGCATACTCATTCAAAGTGTTTAAAAGAAGGATGCGAAACGGTGGCAAAGACCGCTTCGCATCTCTTTTTTCAATCAAACCGAGAATTTTTGCTCCCGTTCTCTCGAAATCCGCTATTTACAAAGATAGAAAAATCGGTATAATAGTCTTATATATCTAAAATGGGGAGGAAGACAATGAAACTGAATATCGGAGAAAACCTGCGTAAACTACGCAGAGAAAAGGATCTGACCCAAGAGCAGCTTGCAGAGATTCTTGGGGTGACCTTTCAATCGGTAAGCCGTTGGGAAACGGGCGCCACCTATCCCGACATTGAACTGCTCCCCGTGATGGCAGAGCTTTTCGGCGTAAGCATGGAGCGGCTGCTTGGTGTAGAAAAGGAACGGCTTCGTCAAGCACCTCAGGAATGTTACGATCAGCTAAACGCCCTTGTAGATGACGAGGAGATCCTTTCGCTCCTCAAAAAGCTTCACAGAGAATACCCGCTTGACGAGATCATTCTCTGGAAGCTTTGCTACCACACAAAGGATCTTGAAGAACAACGAAGATTAACCGAAAAGCTGCTTGAGATCAGTACCACCGAGTATTACAGAGAATCGGTAATCGGTCTGCTCATCAACGCTGAAGATGAGGGACGACTACAGTCCTTTCTTGACAAGTATACCGCCAGCTTCAACCTCAGCCGCGAGCTTCGCTTGGAGGAGCGCTACCACTACCGCAAGGAATGGGATAAATTTGAGGAGCAAAAGCAACAAAACCTACACACCGGCATTTTTCAGCTCCTGCTTCCCCGTCTTGTAAAGAACTATCCCAAAGAGTTGAATGTCAAAAATAGTCTACAGGCATCTAAAACCCGTTTGGCACTGGTAGATATCCTTTCGGGAACCGAAGGATACGGCAATCCCGTTTCAGGGGACAAGATTCCCGATTTGTGGTTTGGAGAACGGATCCAAAGCGGTATGCGCCTCTCCTGTCAGCTTGCAGAATCGGGACAAATGGAGCAATCACTGCTCGCCCTTGAGGATCTGACCGAGCTTTACGAAAAATTCTGGAACTTGCCTGACGGCACAAGGCTTACTTATCGCTGTCCGGCTCTTGACCGTTTTGAAGGTATACTTTCCTCCTCTATGCTTTGCGGTCCCGAGGCAGGGCCTCGCTTTAATGTGGCACACAGTGCCCGCATCATTCGCTCTGCCGAAACCAGCCCTTCCTTTTATCACGTCTTCTGGTCGCATTACGACATCCTCCCCCTTGACCCCGAAAACGGATGGGTCTGGTTTGAAAACATTCGCAAAGAGGAACGCTACAAGAAATGCCTTAATAAAATGCGCTCATTCATTATCGAAAAAGAAACCCATTCATAAAAAAATTCCCCAAATGAAGTCAAACAGACATCATTCGGGGAATTTCCATTTTGTTCCATGTGGAACGCTTAAACCTGAAGCTGAGTCATAAACCGATGAATATGGGCTCGTGCCGCCCCAACAACGATCTTCTTTTCGTCAGCACTGTCATACATACTGTAGTAAAGATAAAGAGGAGAATACAGATACATAGCCATGCCCATTGCAACAGCCTTGCTCCCTCCAAAAGAGGCAAAAACATCGGTCAGCTCAAAAACAGGGCCCTCCGTAAGATAGGTTCTGTACAGATCGGCCATCTCCTGAGAGGAGAACTGCTCCAAGGTGAGAAGCTTGCGAAAAGATGCACAAAACTCATCCTCTGTCCATCTGCAAAACAATGCAAAAACATACTCTTCCAATGCCTTAAAATCGGGGACACCCTGCTTATCTATGTAGGAATGCTCGTTTTTAAATGTCTTCTCGCTTTCTTCCATTCGCAAAATGATCCGATCCAAAATCTCTCGTTTGCTTTTATAATGCTTATACAGAGCACTTTTTCCAAATCCCACGCCTGCCGCAATATCGGCCACGGAGCTTGCCTCGTATCCTTTTTCGGCAAACACTTCCAAGGAGACACGCAAAATGTTTTCCTTTGTAGCAGAGAGTTGTTCGTTCATAAAAAACCTCTAATACTATGCAATATATAGGCGGTGAACAGTTGTTTACCACCAGTTAAAGTATATCAAAAGTTCAATGGATTGTCAAGACATCCCACTGTATTTTCTAAAAAAACAACTTTTAAAGGCACGCTATTGACTTTCACGGAGAAACAAAGTATACTGTCTTCATAATAGCAGAAGAAAATGGTCACCAAATATGCTTTGAGCCTGCGTAAATTTTTTTTATTTTTTTCAAAAAAATTTATAAAATTCAAAAAAACAACGACTACTTATATTGACAGAGCTTTTAACATCAACGTTTTGGAAAAGATCATTTGATGCAACAGAAAGGAGGGAGAACGCATCTTGGCAAGGATTCCTATAGTTGAAGAACACAGCAACCCTGATGATCACATCGTTGAGCTTTTTTTTAATCGGGATCAGCAGGCGATCGTTTTCACCGATGAAAAGTACCGTAGGTATCTATTTTCCGTTGCATTTCACATCGTAGGTAATCGCAGTGATTGCGAGGAATGCATCAACGATACATATCTTGCTTTGTGGAATGCCATTCCACCCCATGTCCCGGTCTCCTTCAAGGCCTTTCTTACCTCGATCATTCGTAAAAAAGCTACAGATCTATACCGAAAAAAGAAAAGGCAAAAACGCATACCTGTTGAAATGAGTGATTCGCTGACAGATCTTGAACGGACGCTCTTTATTGACAATTCCCCTGACATCGTTCTTGAAAAGCAGGAGCTGATCGCAGCATTGAACCGATTTTTAAAAACACTCCCCCCCGACGACCGTGCGCTTTTCGTCGGAAGATATTACCTCTGCTTATCAATCGAAGAGCTGGCAAAAGGTCAAAAAACACCCAATTACAAGATATACAATCAGCTTAACTCCATAAAAATGAGGCTGATGGATCAACTGAAAAAGGAGGGCTTTTATCAATGAAAAAAGAAGATCTGATCGATGTGATCGATGGCATTTCGGAAGAAAACTTGATTGAAGGAATTGCACTGGCAGAAAAAGCATACTTCCCCGTAAAAAAGAGAAAAAAGAAGCTGATTCGTGCGATGTCGCTTTCCGGAGTGGCTGCATTGTTGCTGATTTCTCTGCTTTTGGGGGTACTTTTGCGTAAAGAAGATCCCGTTTTCTCCCCCCCTACTGCATTCCCTTCAGAAAGTATTCCTCTCATATCCGGCAGCAAAATTGAGTCCTTGCCCGATATGAGGACTCCGATTCGGGTGAATCGATCTTTTTCAAACGGTGTCAATTATATCGATTTTACCACCACTGAGGATATGCTGACCCTATGCAAATACATCAATACCGATCGATTGGTAATGCCCGAGTATATCCCCACTCGTTATAAACGCACCGACTGTATGCCCTTTCAAAATATGGACAATATGGTCAACATAGCACTTATCCCTGACGAAATCCCCCTTTGGCTTGCCGCTCATTTGTTTTCCAAATTTCATCAAAGTGATAACGGTATTGCCCTTCCCGATCCCAACAATCTCTATCTGCCTACGCTGCCTGCGAATTTTTATTGCGGAATGACCTATATGCTTACCGGAAACTATCGGGTACAGGTGCGCTCTCATTACTTCACCAACGGACTATTTGACGCATTTTCAGACCGCAATGAATACGACGAATCCATCTTAAGTGCCAAAGAGTATATTGAAAACAATCCCGATGTCACCGTACGCAGTTCAAAAACAAAGGAAGAAAACGGAATTTCCCAGACGATCACCACTTACTTAGAGAACGATATTCGCTACACCCGTATTGAAAGCAGCTTCTTTGCAAACGGAAAAAATTTCTACACGATAGAAACATATCCCATGCCGCATATCGGTGCAGAATTCGATGTAGAGGTCTCTCATGTCTATCCCGAAAGTCTGGTCGTATACGTTGAGCAAGACGGACTTTACGGCTGGTTTTATCTGACCCAATTTGGAAGAATAATGACCCTTGAAGAAATATCTTGCCTTGGATTGGTCGCCTACCAACCAAAAAAGTAATCACAAATCGTCTAAAAGATGAACAATTTACACTTTGTACAAAAGTAGCACACAATTTCACGCATCTTGTGTGGTATACTTGTTAATGTTGTATCGTTCATCAATACGCAAAATACTTGCAAAATCCATAAGGAACTCTATCATGAAAAAAACGCTATCTCTTTTGCTTGCCTTCTTCATCCTTTCCCTTACTGTAATGACCGTTTTTTCCGGTTGCTCCCCTGATAGCGCCGCAACAAAACCCCATACAGGCAATTCTCCCAGCAAAAATGAAGAAAGTATTCCTGAAAAAAGCGATCCCAACTCCACAGTCACCCCCTCCCTTCCCGTGATCGCTCCTTCTTCGCCGAATCCTTCCGATTCTGCTGCCGCTTCTCCCTCTGAGCCTGATGATACCAAAAACAACACCAACCTGACGCTCGATGAATTGAAGATCCTCTGGCAGCACTTGAAAGACAACCAGACCTCCGAAAACCCCATCAGTAAAGAAGAACAGCAAAAAATCGAAGATCAGATCAAGGAAGCCGTGGAAGCAAACAAGGACCCGATTTCCAATAAGGATGTCTACAATGTCATGCTCATCGGCTATGACTACAAGACAGTCGGAGGCCCAAAGAACAGCGACACCATGATCTTGATATCCATCAATTTCAAGGCCCAGACCTTTACCATGACTTCTTTCATGAGGGACTCTCTTGTGCAGATCCCCGGTGTAGGCAATAACCGCTTGAACGTTGCCTACGCAGTAAGCGGTTATCCCCTTCTCAAAACCACTATTCAGAACAACTTCGGTATTTCCATCGATAACTACGTTGCTTTGACCTTCAAGACCTTTATCGATTTTTACGATGCGATCGGTGGAATGGACGTAAACATCACGGATGATCAGATCAGTTATTTAAACAAAAACATCCCTCTTTACTACCAAGCTTATGCACCTGAAGGATATGATATAAAGACAGCCCCCATCGTGAAGGGTGTCAACCATCTTGACGGTGTTCAATTGCTCACCTATGTAAGAAACCGTTCCACAGGCGGTAGCTCTGACTTTGGCAGAACCGAAAGACAGAGAGCGCTGATCGGTGACACCATCAAAAAAATGGCGACAATGAGTGTGGATGAGCTTTACGATCTGATGGATATGATGCTCCCTCAGGTGACTACCGATATTCCCGCAAATGAATGCACTTCCCTCTTGATGAAGATGATCACCAGAAATGTATTCGGTTACACTCAGCAAAGCATGCGCATTCCCGATTCAGGAACATGGAAGGAAGCCATCATCGTGCTTGCCGGTACCAATCAGCAAGTGCTTTCCATGGACTACAAGGAAAACACTCGACGCTTTAAAAAGCTGGTATACGGTATCGATTCCTAAATAAACAATTCGATTGACAAAAGAGATCCCTTTGCGGAGCAAACCGCAAAGGGATCTCTTCTGTTATTTCAATTTCAGAAAGAACTTTAATCAGCCAATGCCTTTATAAGAATCCAGATCGGTGGGCACATCCACAGTCACGGGCGTACCGGGATTCTTATATTCCACGCTTGCGCTGACCACGGTAGAGGTAGCTACAGAAACACCTGCAGTGGTAACATCCATATCCATAGTAAACTCAAGATAGTAACCTGCAATGTAACCGTCAGCAGAAACAACAACCTTGACCTTGATATTGGAAAGAGTGATGTTATCTACCTCTCCGCCGGCAGAACTGTCGTTCACCTGCTCAATCAGCTCGCTATAGTTTTCGGCAAAAACAGCGGGGTCAAGAGCAACCTCAATGCTCTTGGTGCCGTCTTCACTTTCAACAATCGCCACATCTTTGAGAGACTCTTCGGGGATTTCAACCATAAAGGACGAGGTTGTGTCTGTCAGATCATACTCCTCAGCCTCTGCACTATCAACAGCCATCTTCGCCTTAATGGTCTGGTTCATAACAGTCGTCGCAACGTATACATCCTTGGAATCGCTGTAGATGTCTGCCTTGGTTTCCATACCCATCATGGTCATGGACATCGTACCGGAGGTCAGAGGCGTTTCGCTCTTTAAGCCGGATGCCTTGATGGCCATATTCAAGGGAATATCCATGGTCTGAGAAAGGCCTTCCATATCCATCGACATCTTCATGGACATTTTCACATCTGCTTCAAAGGAGTCTAAGGTCTCCATCTTCGCAAGTGCAGAATGAACCAATTCGTAGGCGGTCATCTCATCACAAGAGGTGAGCACGCAAGCAGATACCAAAAGCATCAGCGCCAGAGCAATCGATAAAAATTTCTTCATTGTTTTCATTCCTTTCTAAATCTAAATGAATATACAAAGGCTCTCCTTTGTATATTCATTATATCATAACACTAATTCATTTGCAAGAGGTTATAAACAAAAATAGTTGAATGTTGGTTGATTTTTAATTTCAATGCATTTTTTTCCTTTTCTCTGAAAAAGAACCCCGTAAAAAATCTTTAGGATATATTGTTTTTTTCTCATAAATATGATATAATAATATGAATGCATTTTATAAGGAGTATTGAAATGACTCTCTTTTCCAAAGAACAGCTACAAGATGAACAGGCAACCAATCTTGAGGTTGTCAGCGAAGCTCCCTCCTCTTTAAATGACCAAATGGATCACACGGCCAAGCAATCTACCGAGTCTGTGGAAATCCCGTCCGAGACAAAAGATGCTACATCTGCTTTGGAAGCAGAATCTTTAGGGGACGGTGTCAACGATCAGTCAGAATGCGCCACTCTGCCCTTCACCGAAGAAGTGCATGAAGAGGGCAGTCTCTCTCCAAACGCTGACTCTGAAGAGTTTGAAGAAGGGTGCCCTTCGCAAGACGAACAGGAAACTGCTGAAAAAAATACTGCCCATACCCATGATGGCGGACTCCAGTTTATTTACGATACTTTAGAGTTGATCGCCATCTCTCTGGTTGCCGTGATGGTGATCCTGACCGTATTCACAAGACATTCTCCCGTGAACGGATCCTCTATGTTTCCCACCATCCTTGGCAGAAACGATGCCTCTTCCGCCGAAACAGTGGGAGAGGACACCCTTCTTATCTCCAATCTGTTCTACACCCCCAAAAAGGGTGATATCGTAGTGGTGCAGACCCCCAACATAAAGGGAACAAGCAATGTTGCGCTTTCGTTAAATCATCCTATCGTCAAAAGGATCATCGCCACCGAAGGGGATCGCGTAACCATTGATTTCATCAATTGGCACATTAAGATCAACGGAGAAGATTACGAAGCAGGCTTCAATTCCACAGAATATGTAAATTATGTGGGAACACTCACCGCAGACGGTACCCCCACAAAACCTATGGAGGGTTTTTATCCTTCCGTAGTCGAAGCATTGAAGAACGATGAACGCTGTGCCTTTACGCAGGAGGGTGCCGTCTTCTCGTTCACCATTCCCCAAGGGCAGGTCTTCATCCTTGGAGACAACCGAAACAATTCCAAGGACAGCCGAGCCATCGGGCTGATTGATGAACGATGGATCATCGGCAAGTCCATCATCCGCATTTACCCCTTTGACCGCATCGGAGTGGTAGATTAAGCAGATTTTCTAAAGAAAGGAGCAAGAAATGCCTTCAAGTGTGATCCAATGGTTTCCCGGGCATATGGCAAAAACCAGACGCCTGATCAAGGAAAACCTTTCTCTTGTGGACGTGGTCATCGAGATCCTTGATGCCCGCATCCCCCTTTCCAGTAAAAATCCCGAGATCCTGGGACTTTGCAGCGGAAAGCCCATCTTGACTGTGCTGAGCAAATCCGCCCTTTCCGATCCTCAGATCAACAAGGAATGGATGGCATATTATAAAGAGCAGGGGCAAAACGCCATTTTTATCGACTGTAAAACGGGAAGCGGCATTGATCGTATCAATCCTGCCATCCGCTCTATTCTCTCCGATAAGATCAAGAGATACGAGGACAAGGGCATGAACGGTATGCGCTTAAAAGCGATGATCGTGGGCATTCCAAACGTGGGTAAATCCACCCTGATCAACCGTCTTTGCGGTCAGGCAAAAGCAAAAGCCGAGGATCGACCGGGTGTGACGGTGACCAAGCAATGGGTATCCACCTCCATCGGTATCGATCTTTTGGATATGCCGGGCGTGCTGTGGCCCAAGTTTGAGGACCAGACGGTAGGACAGAATCTTGCCGCGACCGGTGCCATCAAGGATGACGTGCTGGATCTTGAGGCGGTGGCAGTCACCCTTTGCAGACAGCTTTATACAATTGCTCCCGACAAGTTCTGTACCCGCTACAAGCTCGATCCCAAAAGCCTTGAGGGGTTTGAAGGCTGGGAGATCTTTGAGAAGGTGGGCAGAAAAAGAGGAATGCTCATCTCCGGTGGCGAGATCGACACCGAGCGCACCGCCAATATGATTCTTGACGAATTTAGACAGACCAAGATCGGACAGATCTCCTTGGAGCGCCCTGCCGATTTGCTCTTAAAGGAGAATAACGAATAATGCCCGATTACAGCTATGAAAACGCCGCTCTCTCAAAGGGCTTTGCCGTAGTGGCAGGTACCGACGAGGCGGGCAGAGGTCCTCTTTGCGGAGAGGTGGTCGCCGCCGCGGTGATCCTTCCGCAGGGACTTTACATCGAGGGGCTCAACGACTCCAAAAAGCTTAGCGAGAAGAAGCGGGAAAAGCTTTACGAGCTCATCATCGAAAACGCCGTCAGCTACGGCATTGCGAGTGCCACCGTTGAAGAGATCGACCAACTCAACATTTTAAACGCCGCTCAGCTTGCCATGAGAAGAGCAGTGGCCATGCTCTCCCCCTCCCCCGATCTGGTGCTGGTAGACGGCAATATCGCAAGAGAATTTGAAATGGCGACCCGGACGGTCATCGGCGGGGATGCCCTTTCCTGCTCCATTGCCGCCGCATCCATTCTTGCCAAGGTCACGAGAGACAGAATGTGTCTGGAGTGGGACGCTCTCTACCCCGAATACGGTATTGCGGGGCACAAAGGCTACGCCACGAAGGCCCACGTGGCGGCATTAAAGGAGCTTGGTCCCTGCCCTATTCACAGAAAAAGCTTTCTTTCAAAGATTTTAAAGGACACCCCTTTTGAGGACTGCCTGAAGAACAAATAAGGATATGTACGGGCATATGCCCGCCCTTCAGATGTTTCTCTGACGGAAGGTTGCGCAAACCGTGTCGCTACAGGAGGTAGCGTAGGTGGGGCCTACGGCGATCTTTTCGGCGGTACAATGGCTGTTTTTGTCATTATACATACAGTTTTTTACGTCGCACACCACACCCTTATTTTTCTTTTTGGTGGAGGGATCGTTTTCTTCGGGGGGTAAAAATCTGTTCATGGCAAAGCTCCTTTTCTTTTTCTTTCAGTTTGCCCCGACATAAGAACTTCTATACACCCACATATTTTACGGAAGGAGAAAAACCGTGGCACTGTACGCTTTATCGGATACCCACCTTTCCTTTGCGGTCGATAAGCCGATGGACATCTTCGGCAACCGCTGGAAGGATCACCCTCAACGGATCAGATACTTTTGGGAAAGAAAGATCACAAATGAAGATACCGTCATTCTGCCCGGTGACATCTCCTGGGGAATGAGTCTGAAGGAAGCACTCCCCGACCTGCTTTTCCTTGAAAGCCTTCCCGGCACCAAGATTCTGGGCAAGGGCAACCACGATTACTGGTGGGACACCGTTTCAAAGATCGAACGGCTTTTAAAGGAGCACAATGCAACCACCATCAAGCTGCTCTACAACAATGCCTTTGAGGTGGACGATTACGCCGTCTGCGGCAGCCGCGGGTGGTTTACCGAAAACGCAAGTCCCTCGGGCACCGATTTTGAAAAGATCGTGGCAAGAGAGGCAGGCAGAGTTGCACGCTCTTTGGAAGCGGGAAAGGCACTATCCAAAAAGGAGTCGCTGGTCTTTCTGCACTTTTCTCCCGTAATGAATGATTTTATCTGCAGAGAGATCCTTGACGTCTTGCACGCATACAGTGTGAAAAGATGCTTTTACGGGCATATGCACGGGGTCTACAACATCCCCATGACCTTCACCTTTGAAGGTATTGATTTTTCCATCGTTGCGGCAGACCATCTCCAGTTCGATCCGCTATATATTCCTTGAATTGCGAAAAATCGCAAAAACACCGAAAAATTTCGCTACTTTTTTTGGAAAACCATTGACAAAACGATAAAAAATCTGTACAATAATACGGATACCAAATGTGTAAAAAAATACAGAAGAGAATCCCACGGAGGACATTACAAATGAAATTTGTATCAGCTAACAAAATCGAGACCAACACCGTTGAACTGAAGTTCCAGATCGCTAAGGACGTGTTTGAAGCAGAAGTAACCAAGGTGTTTAACCAGAAGAAGAGCAAGATCACCGTTCAGGGCTTCCGTCCCGGTAAGGCTCCCCGCCAGATCGTAGAGAAGATCTACGGCAAGGGCGTATTCTATGAGGATGCACTCAACAACCTTCTGCCCACTGAATATGATGCAGCACTGAAGGAATCGGGCATCAAGGCAGTTGCCGCTCCCGAGATCGACGTGGAGACCATCGACGAAGATGGTGTACTGGTGGTTGCCAAGGTGACCGTTAAGCCTGAGGCTGAGATCACCGGCTATACCGGCATCACCATGGCTAAGGAAGTAGAAAAGGTTACCGCTGAAGAGGTTGAGGCTGAGCTTGCAAAGGTTAGAGAGCGTCAGGCAAGAACCATCGAGGTTACCGACAGAGTAGCCGCTATGGACGACATCGCAAACATCGACTACGAAGGCTTCGCTGACGGCGTTGCATTCGATGGCGGCAAGGGCGAGGGCTACGATCTGAAGCTCGGCTCCGGCAGCTTCATCCCCGGATTTGAAGAGCAGATCTGCGGACACAACGTGGGCGAGGAGTTCGACGTAAACGTGACCTTCCCCACCGAATACCACGCCCCCGAGCTTGCAGGCAAGGAAGCAGTATTCAAGACCAAGATCAACGCCATCAAGATGACCGAGCTGCCCGAGCTTGACGACGAATTCGCAAAGGACGTTTCCGAATTTGACACTCTTGCTGAATATAAGAAGGATCTGAAGGCTAAACTTGAAAAGCAGAAGGAAGACAAGGCTGACATCGAGTTTGAAAACAAGCTCATCGACGTTCTGTTAGAGAAGCTTGAGGTTTGCGTTCCCGAGGCAATGATCAACGCTGAGGCTGAGAATATGCTCCGCGACTACGATATGAACCTCAGACAGAACGGCCTTGATCTGAAGACCTATATGCAGTACACCGGCAGCACTCTGGACGCTCTGCGCGAGAACTTCAAGCCCAGAGCTGAGAAGCAGATCAAGATGAGACTTGCTCTTGAAAAGATCGCAGAGAAGGAAAATCTGGAGGTTTCCGAGGAGGAGATCAACAAGGAGCTGGAGACCCTCTCCACCGCTTACAATATGCCCGTTGAGCAGATCAAGGCATACATCGATCCCGAGGACATCAAGAACGATCTTCTTGCAAGAAAGGCTATGGACCTGGTCAAAGCAAGCGTTAAGAAGCCCCGCGCAAAGAAGGCAAAGGTTGAAAAGGCAGAGGCTTCCGCTGAGGAAGCAACCGCTACCGAAGAGACCGAATAATCTTTTACCGTAAATTACCAAAGGAGAACACAATGGCACTTGTACCAACCGTTATCGAACAAACAGGCCGCGGAGAGCGGGCGTACGACATCTATTCCCGACTGCTCAATGACCGCATCATCTTCCTTGCAGACGAGGTGAACGACGTGACCGCATCCCTCGTTGTGGCTCAGCTTCTCTTCCTTGAGGCGCAGGATCCCGACAAGGACATCTCGCTGTATATCAACAGCCCAGGCGGATCGGTTACCGCAGGTATGGCGATCTACGATACGATGAACTACATCAAGTGCGACGTTTCCACCATCTGTATCGGTATGGCGGCATCCATGGGTGCATTTCTCCTCTCCTCGGGCGCAAAGGGTAAGAGATACGCTCTGCCCAACTCCGAGATCATGATCCATCAGCCTCTTGGCGGATTTCAGGGTCAGGCAACGGATATCAAGATCCACGCCGAGAACATCCTGAAGATCAAGGACAATCTCAACGCCATTCTTGCCAAAAATACCGGTAAGGATCCCGCTGAGATCGCAAGAGACACCGAGAGAGACAACTTTATGACTGCAGCCGAGGCGCAGGAATACGGACTGATCGACAAGGTGGTCGTCTCGAGAAACGACGGATAAAACTGACTATCGGGGGTGTCGCTTGCGGCATCCCCGAAAAAAGTGCATACACCCATCAGACCTTACGGCATACGAAAGGATTAAACAACAGTATGGCAAATCAATCGAATAACCGTCTTCGTCACTGCTCATTTTGCGGCAGAGACGAAATGTCGGTGGAGTTTCTCATCCCCTCTCCTGAGGGGGCGTATATCTGCGACAACTGCATTGAGACCTGCAGCGAGCTGATTGCAGAGCACAGAAACACCTCTCCCGCCAAAAGAGGAAAAGGCGGCAAGCAGCTTCCCTTTACCCTTGAAACCCTTCCCCGCCCTTCTGCCATCAAGGAGTCGCTTGACGAATACGTGATCGGTCAGGATCAGGCAAAGAAGACCCTCGCCGTGGCTGTATACAACCACTACAAGCGCATCCTCTCCAAAAAAAAGAAGAAGGGCGCAGAGGACGGTGTGGATATTCAAAAGAGCAACGTGCTGATGATCGGCCCCACCGGTGTGGGTAAGACCTTCCTTGCGCAAATGCTGGCAAAGACCCTGCAGGTTCCCTTTGCCATTGCCGATGCCACCACGCTGACCGAAGCGGGCTACGTGGGTGAGGACGTGGAAAACATCCTTTTAAAGCTCATTCAGGCGGCAGACTTCAATGTGGACCAGGCGGAGTACGGCATCATCTACGTGGACGAGATCGACAAAATCGCAAGAAGAAGCGAGAATCGCTCCATCACCCGTGACGTTTCGGGCGAGGGCGTCCAGCAAGCACTTTTGAAGATCCTTGAGGGAACGGTGGCAAACGTTCCTCCCAACGGTGGCAGAAAGCACCCAAATCAGGACTTCATCCAGATCAACACCGAAAACATCCTCTTCATCTGCGGAGGCGCCTTCGAGGGGCTTGATCAGCTCATCGAGCAACGCTCGGGCTCGCAAAGCATGGGCTTTGGCGGCAACGTGAAAACCAAGGAGGAAAGAAGCAAGTCCACCGTTCTGCGTGATACGCAGGCCCACGATATTGTGAAGTTCGGTATGATCCCCGAGCTTGTGGGCAGACTTCCCGTTCTGGTGTCTCTTGACCCGCTTGACAAGGAAGCGCTGACCTCCATCCTCTCCACCCCTAAGAATGCTCTTTTGAAGCAGTATCAGAAGCTGGTGGGCATGGACGGCGTGGAGCTGGAGTTCACCCACGAGGCAATCGAGAAAGTAGCCGACCTCGCTATCCAGCGCAACACCGGCGCAAGAGGTCTTCGCTCCATTATGGAATCCGTAATGCTTGACATCATGTACGAGATCCCTGCAATGGAGGGGCTTACCAAGGTGATCGTCACCAAGGAGCTGATCGAAGGCACGGGCAAGGCAGAATACGTCTTCGCTCCTGCGGCGTAAACTACAATAAAAAGAAAATACCCGAAGCCTGAAGGCTTCGGGTATTCGTTTTATATTCTAAAAAAGATTACTTGGAATAGATCACTTCGCCTGCTCTTACAGTGAGAGCAACCTCGAAGGTCTTCTCATCAAGCACTGCAACGCTTGCGTCCTTGCCCACCTTGATGGAGCCGATGCGATCAGCCACGCCCAGAGTGGTTGCGGGGTTGATGGTGGCAAAGTCGATGGCATCAGTGAAGGGGATGCCGCACAGGGTTACCACGTTCTTTACGGCATTGTTCATGCGCAGAACGCTTCCTGCCAGCGTGCCGTCAACCAGTCTTGCCTCGCCGTTCTTTACGATGACCAGCTGTCCGCCCAGCTCCGATTCGCCGTCGGGCATATGCTTTGCACGCATAGCGTCGGTAACAAGAGTAAGCTTGCCGTGAGGCTTGTTCTTTTCAACAAGACGGATGGCGGGAACAGAAACATGAATGGTATCGCAGATCAGCTCGCAGTTCAGCTCGTCACGAAGAAGCGCAGTACCAACGGTACCGATCTCTCTGTGGTGAAGTGCCTTTTGCGCATTGAAGGTGTGGGTCACATTCTTTGCACCCTTTGCAATTGCGGCATCGATATCGTTATAAGTAGCGTCGGTATGACCGATGGAGGGCACCACGCCCACACTTGCCATATATTCAACCAGCTCGCCTGCGCCTTCTACCTCGGGTGCCATAGACACGATGCGGATGGCGTTGCCGCTAAGCTCATTGTACTTCTTGAAGACTTCCACGGAGGGAGCAGCCACGTATTCAAGGGGCTGTGCGCCGATGTGCTTTACAGAGATAAACGGACCTTCCAGATGGATACCGATCACCTCGGCACCCTCCTTATGCTCGCCTGCCATATAGTCCTTTACAGCAACCATTGCCTTGCTGATGTTCTCGGGAGACTGGGTCATGGTGGTGGCAAGGAAGCCGACCGTACCCTCGCAAGCTACCGCATTTGCGATGGCGGAAAGTGCTTCAACGGTGCCGTCCATGGCGTCGCATCCTGCCGCACCGTGGATATGCTCGTCGATAAAGCCGGGAACGATCACCTGATCTTCGCTGAGGGTAGCAATGGGCTCAATACCCGTGGGATCATTTCCGATATAAGCGATCTTTCCATTTTCAAAACCAATATTGCAGGTAACGATGCCCTGCCCTTCTACGTAAACCTTGCTGTTGATAAAGCCTTTCATAAGCAATTCCTTTCTCGGCACTTTGCCGCATAAGATCACGAATACAGTATATCATTTTCTTGGTGGTTTGTCAATGAAGACGGTGATTTTTTCCTAAAAATTATCACTCTTCCTTACTCCAAGGCAAAAAGAACTTGACAAAGGCGGGCGGTTGTGTTATCATTTTAAGGATAGAAAGAAAACGATCCGACCCTATAAGGGCATGCAAGCAAGCGCTTTGCAAGGAAAGGAAGAGATCATGTCAAAGAAGATCCCCTATAAAATTTATTTAAGTGAAGAAGAGCTGCCCACCCACTGGTATAACCTGCGGGCAGATATGAAAAACAAGCCCGCTCCCCTCCTTGACCCCAAGACCCACAAGGTCATGGGCTACGAAGATCTGCGTCCCGTCTTTTGCGACGAGCTGATCAAGCAAGAGCTGGACGACACCACTCCCTATTTTGAGATTCCCCGTGAGATCCGTGACTTTTACAAGATGTACAGACCCGCACCGTTGGTGAGAGCCTACGAATTAGAAAAGAAGTTAGACACCCCCGCTCACATCTACTATAAGTTTGAAGGAAACAACACCTCCGGCTCCCACAAGCTCAACTCTGCCATTGCGCAGGCATACTACGCCAAAAATCAGGGGCTCAAGGGTGTGACCACCGAAACGGGTGCAGGTCAGTGGGGCACTGCTCTTTCTATGGCGTGCGCCTATTTGGGACTGGACTGCAAGGTCTTTATGGTCAAGTGCTCCTACGAACAAAAGCCCTTCAGACGTGAGGTAATGCGCACCTACGGTGCCTCCGTGACCCCCTCCCCCTCCATGGAAACAGCGGTGGGCAGAGAGATCAATGAACGCTTTCCCGGCACCACGGGATCTCTTGGCTGTGCCATTTCTGAGGCGGTGGAGGTTGCCTCCAACACCGAAGGCTACCGCTACGTTTTAGGTTCTGTGCTCAATCAGGTGATGCTCCACCAGTCGATCATCGGCCTTGAAGCCAAGGCTGCACTTGACAAATACGATGTCAAACCCGACATCATCATCGGCTGTGCCGGCGGCGGTTCCAACCTCGGCGGTCT
>JAGBIB010000157.1 GCA_017935195.1 Clostridia bacterium | reverse complement strand
CCCTTCACAAAGGGTGCTTACCGTGATCCTTCCCTTTAAAAGGATGCCCAGCGCACCGCCGCCGAAGTCTACCGCCTCGCCCTTTTTGTAAGAGCAGATCCGATCCGCTTCGCTAAAAAGGATGCTTTTGACCGTCCCCTCGGAGCAATCCTTGAAGATGGCGCACGAGGACAGTATTTTTTCCTGATCAGTCAAGCGCACATCCACCTCCTTTTCAAAAAGTGTCTTAAATGATACACTTTTTACGCCGCAATTATAGCATATCCTTGCCGCTTTGTCAAGCGCTTTTAAACGGGTTGTCGGGCAAAATCAATATTTTTTTAAAAATAGGGTTGCCTCCCTTGAAAATCGAATAGAATTATGGTATAATAAACTGAACTATTCTGAAACGTCTACGATCCCGCGGACGTCGTCCGCTCAAACTATCAGAAAGGAAGCCCGCATTACGGGCAAGAATGCTATGGCTATTATGCAAAAGAAAAAGCTTCCTCTTTTGGAGGTTGCCGAATTTGTAAACTTCCGCGATATGCTTACTCAGGCAAAGGAGCAGGCCGGTGATACCATCGCCTTAAAATACAGAGAGCGCAGTACGGTGCGCGACATCACCTATACCGAGCTTTGCGGCAGAGTGGATGCCCTTGGCACGGCGCTGTCCTCTATGGAGGGCGGTCTTGGTGCCGTGGCGGTCATCGCCGAAAACAGCCACCGCTACGTCACCGTGATCATGACCACCCTCGCTTCAAACGGCGTGATCATCCCCATCGACAAGGAGCTTCCCTTTGCCGAGATCGTGAACATCTTAAATCATAGCGACTGCACCACCCTGTTTTTCGACAAGACCTATCTTGAAGCGGTCAAGGAGAATGAAAAGGCTCTGCAGGGCGTAAAAAACAAGATTTGCTTCCAGTTAAAGGAGCACGAGGCTGAGGGGGGCATCCTTTCCTACGCCTCGGTGATGGATAAAGGGCAGGAGCTTTTAGAAGAAGGAAACGAAAAGTACCTTTCTCTTGCACCCGCAGACAAGCGCCTTTGTATGCTTCTTTACAAGGCAGGCAGTACCGACAGCTTGAAGGGCATTATGATCTCTCAGTTTGCCCTGCGCTCTGCCATCATCGGCAGTATGCAGCTGGTCAATCCGGGCAAGAGATGTCTTTCCGTCCTTTCCTACGACCGCACCTTTGAGCTGGTACACGGTCTGCTCTGCTCACTGCACGCCCACGCCACCGTGTGTATCAACGAAAGCAACCGTGCCTTCCAAAAGAATTTGAGAGAATACAAGCCCGACTATCTGATCCTGCCTCCTCTTTATGTGGAGAACATCTGGCAGAAGATCACCAAGAACATCGAAAAGCAAGGCAGAGCCGAGACCATGGAAAAGCTGATCAAAACCAGCAACGCCATGAGAAAGGTGGGTATTGACAAGAGAAAGAGCTTCTTTACCGCCATTCATGAGATGCTGGGCGGTAAGCTTGAAACCATCATCGTGGGCGGTGCCTCCATCGATCCCGAGGCCATCCGCTTCTACGACGATATCGGCATCACCGTGCTTGCAGGCTATGGCACCACCGAGTGTCTGTCCTCTATTTCGGTCAGCAGCGAAAAGAGAAACGATTTCGCCTCCGCAGGCGTCCTTCTGCCCTGCATGGAAATCAAGATCGACGCCCCGAACGAAGAGGGCGAGGGCGAGATCTGCGCCCGCGGCGATGCGGTCATGATGGGCTATTACAAGAACGACAGAGCCACCAAGGAGGCTGTGGAGCTTTCGGGCTGGTATCATACCGGTGACCTTGGTAAGATCAATACCCTGGGACAGCTTTACGTCACCGGCAGGATCAAGAACGTGATCGTCTTCAAGAGCGGCAAGAGCGTTTTGCCCGAGGAGATCGAAAGCTATCTGTGCGCCCTGCCCTTCGTGAAAAGCGCAAAGGTTTATGCAGGAAAGGACCAGGGCGGATCGGAGATCTCGCTGGAGACCGACGTGGTGCTTGACGAAAACAATTTCGGCGGCATGACCAAGTCTGAAAGGCTGTCTCTGGTGAAGGAGAAGATCGACGGTCTGAACCGTACTCTGCCCTCCTACAAGCGCATTGACAGCGTGCATATCCGCAAATAATCCCCAAACACAGCCTGCCCGCACTTTTCGTGCGGGCAGATAAAAACGGAGGAGCGTATGCTTTTAGCCATTGACATCGGAAACAGTACGATCAAGGTGGGCTTCTTTGAAAATGAGGAGCTGACCGCACACTTTTCTTTGAAATGCGATCCCGATCGCACGGCAGACGAATACGCCTTTCTGATCAAAAATCTTTCCGGAAAAGAGGATTTACAAAGGGTCGACGGTGTGATCCTGGGATCGGTGGTGCCCTCGCTGACCAAAACGGTAGCGCAGGCAGTAGCAAAGCTGACCGACGGGGAGATCCTCACCGTGGGTCCCGGATTGAAGACCGGTTTTCCTTTGAAGATCGACGATCCCCGTGAGCTCGGCGCCGATCTTGCGGCAAACGCCGCAGGTGCTTTGGAGGTCATCGGCTTCCCCGCCCTCGTGGCCGATTTCGGCACGGCGACCACTCTGCTGGTCATCGACGAAAAAGGTGCTTACAGAGGAGGGTGCTTTCTTCCCGGCATCGGAATGAGCCTTGAAGCACTCGGAGGCGCTGAGCTTCTGCCCGAGATTCCTGCAGAGCCCGTTCCCTCCCCCCTTGGCACCAACACCAAGGACTGTATGCGGTCAGGAGTCCTTCGCGGGCAGGCGTTTTCGGTCATTGGCTTTGCCAAGACCTATAAAACAAGGCTTGACCTGCCGCAGGACACCCCTCTGATCATCACGGGCGGCTACGCTCCTTTGATCCATCCCTGCCTGCCCGACGGTACGGCTCACGTTCCCCTGTTGACCTTAAAGGGTCTTTGCGCCATCTACCACTTCAACAAAAGGGTGCGCAAATCCTGAAAAACGGGTAATTACGCAAGAAAAAGAGGATACTTCCCCGAAGATCCTACTTTTTGACGGCGTGTTATAATTTTATTTTTCGCCGTATCCGATAAAAGGCGGAACGGCAGTAAAGGAGCTTTTATGTCCCAAAACAACAACCGACAAAAGATTTTGATGCTCACCGAGCTGGCGGTGCTGACGGCAATCGTCCTCGTTTTACAGCTCTGCGGCATCGCCATTCCCCTTCCCTTCTTAGCCACCCCCGTCAGTCTGGTGCTTCTGCCCATTGCTTTGGGCGCAATGAAGTCGGGACCGATCGCAGGTATGTGGCTGGGTGCCGTCTTCGGTGTGATCACCGTTATCGGCGGTGTTTCGGGAAGAGACCCCTTCACCGCAGTTCTTTTTTCAGACCACCCCCTGCTCACCGTTTTGCTTTGTATGGCAAAGGCGATGCTTGCGGGACTTGCCTGCGGATTGGTCTATAAGGCGCTTAAAAACAAGAACGAGTATCTGGCACTGTATACCGCTTCGATCATCACCCCCGTGGTCAACACCGGTGTGTTCATCCTTGGAGGACTGCTGATGTCCGACACCATGAAGAGCAACTTCGTTGCCGACGGACAGACGGTAATCTATTACCTGGTGATCGTCTGTGCCGGGCTGAATTTCGTCTTCGAGCTGCTGGTAAACATCCTCTTTGCTCCTGCATTAAGAAGAGTTCTGGACATTCTTGAAAAGAAAACGGCATAAAACTGCATAAAAACGCCGAAAACGGGCGTGACGATCTCATGTTGACTTAAGCGGTGCGCCCAACGGACGCACCGCTTTGCGTTTATATTCGTTTATTCAAAAAACTAAAAAAACAATCGAAAAGGACTTCTTGAAAACGATCAGAAGAAAGGATCCCCGCAAGGGGAAAAGGTACGATTATGGGTCCGGGACGAGGCTTCGGTCCCCCTCCGGGAGAGGGAATGCACGAAAAAATGAAGGATCCGCTTCCTAAAAGCGTAAAAGAGGTTCCTTCCTACTTAAAAAAGGTGTTCGGCGGCACCCTGCGCCGTCTTTTCTACATCTTCAAGCTGGTCTTTGAAGCCCAGCCTCTCATCCTCTTTATGATGATCTTTATGGCGGTCTACAACGGCGTTTCCCCCGTCATTTCCGCCGCCATTTCGGCAAATCTTCTGCAAAGCGTGGTGGATCGCATCTCCGATCCCACGGTCAACCTTCTGCCCGCCCTGCTTATCCAGTTCGGCTACATCTTTGCCCACACCTTAATCGTCACTCTGGACAGCACCGTGACCCGTATCTCGGGCGAGCTGGTGACCAATCACATCAAATTAAAGATCATGCACAAGGCAAAAACGGTGGACGTGGGCTCCTTTGATATGCCCGACTTCTACGAGCGGATGGAAAACGCCAACAGAGAGGCGGGAAGCCGCCCCATCCACATTCTTTCCTCCGCCTTTGCCGTCATTTCAAGGGTGATCACCCTTTGCTCCTTTGCGGCGGTGCTGGTGGGTCTGCTTGCCGAGATCAAAAGCTCTTCGGGCACGGGCAGCTTCGTCTTTACCGTCTGCTTTGCCCTGCTTTATCTGATCCTGTCGGTTGCCTCTGCCGCAGTCAGCTTCCATTTCAGAAAGAAAAACTTCTTATATATGCGCCACAGAAGCAAGGACAGAAGAAAGCTTTCCTACTACAGCAACACCTTAGTCAACAAGGATCTGGTGAAGGAGCTGCGCCTTTTTAACCTCTCCGACCTGTTCATTGAGCGGTACAATCAGGTGTTCAAGGACTATTTCAAGGGCATCAAAAGGCTGATCTTCAAGGAAAACGGTTGGAATCTGGGGCTTTCCCTTGCCACGGCGGGAGTCAACAGTGCGCTGATCTTTATGATCGCCACCAACATCACCAAAATCGGCAGTTATTCTATGTACACCAGCGCCCTGCATTCCATTTCGGGTGCCGTTTCGGGGCTGATCTCGCTGTCCGCCTCCATTTACGAGGGTACCCTCTTCATCGACAACCTGATCCTCTTTATGAACGAGCCCCAACAGATCAAGTGCATCAAGGAACAGCCCGAGCCCGTTACCCGTCGTGCAGGACACAAGATCGAGATGAAAAATGTCTCCTTCTCCTACCCGGGAAGCGACAAAAAGGTACTGAAAAACATCAATCTGACCTTGGAGCCGGGGGATACTGCCGTTCTGGTGGGCTTAAACGGTGCGGGCAAGACCACCCTCATCAAGCTTTTGACCCGTCTTTACGATCCCACCGAGGGCGTGATCCTGCTTGACGGCAAGGACATCCGCTCCTACGAGCCAACGGAGCTTTATAAGATCTACGGCATCATCTTCCAGGACTTCGGCAAATACGCCGTTTCCGCAGGAGAAAACATTGCCTTTGGCGATATGGACAAGGCAGACGATCTGGAAGCGGTGAAGGAGGCGGGACGCCTTTCGGGTGCAGATACCTTCATCTCCTCTATGAAAAACGGATACGACACCCCGATGATGCGCTATTTTGAAAAGGACGGTGCCGAGTTGTCCATCGGTCAATGGCAAAAGCTATCGGTGGCAAGAGCCTTTTTTGCCGACTCGGATATCCTCATCCTTGACGAACCCACCGCCTCTCTTGACCCCCTTGCCGAGCAGGAGATCTTCAATCAGTTCGATATGCTCAGAGAAAACAAGACCACCATCTTCGTTTCTCACCGTCTGTCCTCTGCCACGGTGGCAAACAAGATCATCGTCTTAAAGGACGGACAGATCACCGAAATGGGTGACCACAAGAGCCTGATGGCAAAGGGCGGGGATTATTACACCCTCTTCTCCACCCAGGCAAGCCGCTATCTTGCAGGAAGCGAAAAGGAGGATAAAAGGGAAGTACCCGCTATGCCCGATCCTGCGAAAACGCCTCCCTTCTTCGGTGAGCGTCCCCCGATGGGAGAGCATCCACCGATGAGAGAGCGTCCTACGATGGGAGAACGTCCTCCGATGCCCCCGAAAGCAGAGGGTGCGCCTCGCTTCGTCCACAAAAAGAGTGAATAAAATTCACATTTTCTTCAAAAAGAAGCAAAAAGCCCTTGCATTTCTCTCTTGGTTGTTGTATACTATTATACACAAAGCAAACTGCGTCCCATCAAGCCGATTTACGGACGCTGAAGGAGGAGAATATGGCAGAAAAGCATTTTCACGGGGCAGATATCCTTTTGCCCAAAAAGGACTTTGAAAAATGGGCTGTGATCGCCTGCGACCAATTCACCTCCGAGCGATCTTATTGGGAGCAGGCCGACGCTCTCGTGGGCGACGCCCCCTCCTCCCTGCGAGTCATCCTGCCCGAGGTCTATCTTGAAGACAAGAACGTGGGGGCGCGCACCGAGGAGATCTACCGCAAAATGGACGAGTACCTTTCTTCAGACCTGCTTGCCGAGTATAGCGATGCGCTCTTCTATGTCGAACGGGTGCAGAGCGACGGCAGGGTGCGAAAAGGACTGGTCGGTGCGGTGGATCTGAAGGACTACGACTACCAAAAGGGGAGCAAAGCACTCATCCGTGCCACCGAGGAAACGGTGGTGGAGCGCATTCCCCCCAGAGTTGCCGTGCGCAAAAACGCCAAAATGGAGCTTCCCCACGTACTTTTGCTGATGGACGATCCAGACTGTTCGGTGATCGCCCCCCTTGCAAATGAAAAGGAGGAAATGACCCCCATCTACGACACCGACCTGATGCAGGGCGGTGGGCATATTTCGGCTTACCTTCTGACACCAAAGCAGCGGGCACGTCTTGATAAGGCGCTTGCATCGCTCATCGACCAAAAGGAAGACAAGATGCTCTTTGCCGTGGGCGACGGCAACCACTCTCTTGCCACCGCCAAGGCGTGCGCAAAGCTCGATCCCTCCCCTCTTGCCGCAAGGGCGCTGGTGGAGGTGGTCAATCTGCACGATCCCGCCATCGAATTCGAGCCCATCTACCGCGTTTTATTCGGCGTGGATCCCATGATCCTATATGATGCCTTTTTCGATGCAATGGGCGGAGAGTACAAGGGGGAGGACGGGCAGGTCTTTGAATTCGTCACCCGATACGGCACCAAATTCATCACCGTTGCCCCCAAGGCAAAGCTGCCCGTGGGCACCCTTCAGCCCTTCCTTGACGATTTTTTAAAGACCCATCCCGGGGTAAAAATCGACTATATCCACGGAGAAAACACCGTTTTTGACCTGTGCAAGGGCAAGACCACCGTGGGCATCCTCTTTAAGGGGATGGAAAAATCCGAGTTGTTTGATGCCGTCAGACAGGACGGCTCACTGCCTCGCAAGACCTTCTCCATGGGTCACGCCAGAGACAAACGGTACTATATGGAAGCACGTAGGATCAAGGAATGAGCATTCTCAAAAGAGCACTTCCCTTTCTCATCGGTATCACCTGCTCTTCACCCTTGCCTCTTGCGAAGTAAGGTTGAGCGGAAAATACGGTCCCGATCTGACCACCTGTGAAGCGGCAGATATAACGGCTGGTGAATTCATTTTCAGCAAAAACGGCAAGGTGACCTACACCCCTGCAGACAGATCTGATACCTTTCAAGGAGAATATGAGATCTCGGAGGACACCATCACCTTTGATTTTGAAGAGGATGGCTGCCCCTTTGAAGGTACCTTTTCCTTTGAACAGAAGCAAGGCACCGTGACCATCGACGGTTATACCTATGCAAACGATTTTCATAGTTTAAAAGCAAAATTTAATTGAAAGGAGCAAAACCATGAAAAAGACCATTCGCATTTTATCCCTCACCCTGGCACTCATCACCCTGCTCTTCACCCTTGCCTCTTGCGCCCCCACCCTTGACGGCGAGTACGAGGCAGATCTGTCCATCGGTGATTTCTCCATCACCTCGGGCTCTCTGCTCTTTACCAAGAGCGGAGAGGTGAAGTACACCGCCACCCTCTTCACCGGCTCTAAGACCTACGTTGGCGAATACGAGATCAACGAGAAGCTTGGCACCATTGAGCTTGACTTTGAAGACGATTCCTGCTCGCTTAACGGCGATCACGAGTTCAGCCAAGACAAGAAAGCCGGCACCATCACCATCGGAAGCACAACCTACAAGAAAAAGTAATCACTATCAATCAAAATGACCGAGTTCCTTTGGCGTGATACTCTTATCGGAGTATCACGCCGGTTCTATTCGCCTACGGCGAGTGATATTGCT
>JAGBIB010000156.1 GCA_017935195.1 Clostridia bacterium | reverse complement strand
TGACCGAGGTGCAAGAGTGAAGGAGACGGCGTTCAAGACGGTGGTCTACGCCTTCCTCGTCCTTTGTGCTCTGGCGGTGCTTTTCCCCTTTTATTGGATGATTCTGACCTCTTTTAAAAGCTACGCTGCCTACAATTCCGAATATATCCCCAAGCTTTATACCCTTGCACCCACCTTTGACAACTTCGTCACTGCCTTTACCGCAGTTCCTCTGGCAAAGTATTTCGTCAACACCCTCGTCTTTACCCTTGGTACGACGGTGCTGATGATGGTGGTCATCGTGCCTGCCGCCTTTGCCTTTGCAAGACTGCGCTTCAAGGGCAAGGATGCCGTCTTCACCCTGCTTCTGGCGCTGATGATGATCCCCACCGAGCTGACGGTTATCACCAACTTCGTCACCGTCACAGAGCTTGGAGGACGCAACACCTTTGCGGGATTGATCCTGCCCTCGGTGATGTCGGTCTTCTATATCTACTTATTAAAGGAAAACTTTGCACAGATCCCCGATGAATTATACTATGCCGCCAAGGTGGACGGCACCTCCGACTTCAAGTATATGTGGAAGGTGGTCCTGCCCATCTGCCGTCCCACCGTGGTCACGGTGGTGATCCTGAAGGTGATCGAGTGCTGGAACTCCTACGTGTGGCCTCGTCTGATCACCGATGAGGAGGCGTATTTCCTGGTATCCAACGGCATCCAGTCCATCCGCGAAAACGGCTTCGGCAGAGAGAACATCCCTGCCATGATGGCGGCGGTGGTGGTCATTTCTCTGCCGCTGATCGTTCTGTTTCTGCTGTTTAGAAACAAGATCATGCAGGGCGTTGCGAGAGGAGGACTGAAAGGATGAAAAGAACGAACAGCTTGCGCATTTTTGCCCTTTTGCTTGTGGCTTTGACCCTTTTGCCCCTCTTTTCCTCCTGTCACGGAGCGAAAAAGAGCCACGATTTCGATCTGCCCGAGCAGTTTGACGAGAGCAAAAACTACGAGATCACCTTCTGGGCAAAAAACGATACCAACGTGACCCAGACGCGCATCTACGAAAAGGCGATTTCCGATTTTGAGGCGCTTTACCCCAACATCAAGGTGAAATTGAAGCTCTATACCGATTACGGCAAGATCTACAACGACGTGATCACAAACATCCCCACCGCCACCACTCCCAACGTCTGCATCACCTATCCCGACCATATTGCCACCTATATGACGGGTGAAAACACGGTGGTGCCGCTGGATAGCCTCTTTGCGGACAAGAAGTACGGTCTTGGGGGAAGCGAGCTGCGCTTTGACGGCCCCACCTTTGAGGAGCTGGTGCCCAAGTTCATCGGTGAATGCAAGATCGGGGGCGGCTATTACGCTCTGCCCTATATGCGCTCCACCGAGGCCTGCTACATCAATGTGGATCTGGTGGAGAAGCTGGGCTACACCCTGCCCGAAAAGCTGACCTGGGACTTCATTTTCGAGGTGTCCGCCGCCGCAATGGAAAAGGATGCCTCGGGCAACTTCAAGGTCAACGGACAGAAGGTGCTGATCCCCTTCATCTACAAGTCCACCGACAATATGATGATCCAGATGCTGAAACAGCAGGACGTTGGTTATTCTACGTCGGATGGTCAGATTCAGATCTTCCACGATACCACAAAGGAAAATCTGTATACGATTGCGGAACATGTAGAGAAAGAAGCGTTTTCTACTTTTAAGATTAACGGATATCCTGCAAATTTCTTAAATGCCGGTCAGTGTATTTTTGCCATTGATTCTACATCCGGTGCAACTTGGATGGGCAGCAACGCACCGCTGGTAGACATTGCGGAAGAGAAGCTGG
>JAGBIB010000155.1 GCA_017935195.1 Clostridia bacterium | reverse complement strand
GTCGTTCATGCCGATCAGATCCTTCCCCTTTCTTGCGGCAAGGAGAGCGGCTTCGTTTAAGACGTTTGAAAGGTCGGCACCGGTGAAGCCTGCGGTCATCTGAGCGATGCGGGCGAAGTCCACCGTCTTTTCAAAGTGCTTATTTCTTGCGTGTACCTTCAGGATCTCTTCTCTGCCCTTACTGGTGGGATAGTTGACGGTGACCTGACGGTCAAAGCGTCCGGGACGGAGAAGTGCGGGGTCAAGAATGTCAGGACGGTTGGTGGCGGCAATGACGATGATGCCCGAGCCGCTGCCGAAGCCGTCCATTTCAACCAGCAACTGGTTTAAGGTCTGCTCTCTTTCGTCGTGTCCGCCGCCAAGGCCGGTGCCTCTGTGGCGACCCACGGCATCGATCTCGTCGATAAAGATGATGCTTGCGGGATTCTTTCTTGCCGTTTCAAAGAGGTCTCTTACACGGGAAGCACCCACACCCACGTAAAGCTCCACGAAATCGGAGCCCGAAATGGAGTAGAAGGGTACGCCCGCCTCCCCTGCCACGGCCTTTGCAAGCAAGGTCTTACCCGTACCGGGAGGGCCCACGAGCAGTACGCCGTGGGGGATCTTTGCACCCAGTCTTGTGAACTTTGCGGGATCGCGCAAAAATTCCACGATCTCGGTCAGCTCTTCCTTTTCCTCGTCGCATCCCGCAACGTCCTTAAAGAAGATCTTGTTCTTTTCTTCACTTCCCAGCTTGGGTCTGGCTCTGCCAACGCCTCTGGAGCCGTCCTTGCCGTTCATTTGCTTTGAGAAGACGATCCACATCACCACAACTACACCGATGAGCAACAGGTAGGGCAAGAAGCTCACCCAAATGGGCATGGTCTTCAGCTCTTTATAATTGAAGGTGATCACCGCACTCACTGCGGGCTTTTCCACCTCTTCGGGCTTGATGGGCAGAACGGGTGCCACAGGCTCCTCCTTCAGCTCTCCCTTTTCAAAGGCCTCCAGATCGGCTTGATACTTCTTCAGAGCCTCTTCATAGCTCTTTTGGTCTTCCTCGTATTTGCTCAGCGCCTCTTCATACTCGATATAGGCCTCTGCCTTCTCGTTGAGCGCCTCCACCACGGGCAGGATCTGATTTTCATAGACCACCTCGCTGATGCCTGCGAAGGTCAGCTCATTTTTGGCCTTATCGGTCACCGTCAACTTATCGTTATACTGGTCCCAAACATAGGACACCACTTCTCCCTTTTCAAACAGGTCGATGAGGTCGCTGGTGGTCTTTGCCTTGCCCTTCAGCGTGTTCATGATCATGAAAATGACCGCCACCGTTACCCCGATGAAAAGAACATAAAACAGTATGCTCTTTAAATGCTTCTTCATAAAACCTCCCATCAAGCAGTTTTATTCAACAGTATGCAAACCGCATTGATATATTCACTCTCTATTGTACGCATTTTGCCCCCGAGGGCATTCACCTTTTTTAGCGGATCGCGCACTCCTCCGCTCTTTATTTTTCGTAGATCTCTCTTTTCAAGATACCGATATACGGCAACGCTCTGTAGCGCTCGTCATAGTCAAGACCGTAGCCCACCACGAACTCATCGGGGATCTCCACACCCACGTAGTCGGCATTGTAGTCCACCTTTCTGCGGCTGGGCTTGTCAAGAAGCGCACAGCTTCTCACACTTGCCGCACCTCTGCCCAGCAGATAGGGCACCAGCTTTGACAGGGTTTTTCCGCTGTCGATGATGTCCTCCACGATGATGATATGCAGATCGCTGAGATCCTCACGGTTGAGATCCAGCGTGATCTTCAGTTCACCCGAGGAATAGCTGGAGGCGCCGTAGGACGACACCTTCATGAAGTCGATCTCCACGGGGGTCTTGATCTTCTTCATCAGATCGCCCATAAAGACAACGCTTCCCTTCAGGATGCACAAAAGCAGAAGTCTTCCGCCCAGCTTTTGCTGATCCTCATCGATCCTTGCCGCAATATCGGTCACCATCTTTTCGATTTCTTCTTCGGTAAACAGCACCTCTGAAACGTGGGTGCGCAGGTCAGGGTAAGTGGTCATTTTTATCCTCTTTCCGATCTTTCGATCTATTCCTCTCTTTGGTCGATCCTCTTGTATTTTGCAACCGCATTGCGTTCAATGTTCCTTCTTCAAACGATCCTCTCTGTCGGTAAAGCAAAGCACCAGGTCACACTCGCCTTCCTTGCTTCCGTCCCGCGGCGCCTTGCCGGGCAACCACAAAACGCCTTTGTCATCGCACAAAAGGGGATAGCTCTCCCGTTCTTCCATCGGCACCTTCATTTCGCCAAGAAGGGTGCATACCCTCCTGGTCATCCCGCCGATACGAATGCGATCGCCCTTTTGGACAGGCCTTACAAAGAGTGCGCCCTTTATTGTAGCAGAGTTAATGACTTCTTTGTTAAACAATTTGTGAATTTTTCGATTTTTCAGACAAAATTCATCAAATTTTTGCCTTTCCGTCACCCAAAATACACCTCTGCCCTCCGGCAGCTCGGTGCATTCACCGCAGACGGGCAAACGATAGTCCTCTTTTTTCTTCTTGTCCTCTTCAAAGCGCAGTCCCCCCTTGAAGATCCGCACCCTCAGGCATCCCGGCAGAGAAAGGCTTGCGCCCTCCTCTCCCTCCTTGACCAGTCGGCAAAGGGCCTTCAAATGCGCACCCTCGAGACCGGCATCCGCCCTTTTTTCGGCAACTTCCCGCACAAGGTAGCGACGCAAAACGGCAGGGTGAAGTGCGTTCATCTGCTCTCTTGAAAGCCTGCCCGAGGGAACCAGCGAGCAAAGCAGCTCCTCGTCCTCAAGCAACGCTTCCGCCAGCGCCACCCCGTGAGCGGCAGAGGCAGAGTTGACCCGCTTCATGGCAGGCAGGGCGTGGTGCCTCAAATCATTTCGGGCGTAGTCATCCGAAAAATTGGTGCTGTCCACCCGATAGCAAATGCCCATTTTACCGCAATATGCCCTCAGCGCCTCTCCCGATACCGACAGCAGAGGGCGAATGATCGTCCCTCTTTTTTGGGGAATACCGCAAAGTCCCTTCAGCGACGTTCCTCTGGCCATACGAAAAAGCATGGTTTCAAGCTGGTCCTCCGCATTATGGGCGGTGGCGATATAGGAAAGCGCCCGACGGGACCGCACCTCTTCAAGGCGGTCATAGCGCACCTGCCTCGCCGTTTCTTCCAGTCCCTTTTTGGTCTCTTTGGCGATGGTGGGCACATCCCTTTCCTCAAGATGCAGGATGATCCCCAGCTCTGCACAAAGCGCTCTGCAAAAGAGTGCGTCGCCATCGGCCTCCTCCCCCCTGATTCGGTGATTGAGATGGTAGGCCTCCACTCTGCCCCCTCTTTTTTTTAGCAGGTCTTTGCAAAAAAGAAGAAGTGCCACAGAATCCGCTCCGCCCGAAAGGGCGACCAGCACCGAAAGGGGCTGGGCCTTGCCGCAAAGCAAATCGAGCTTCTCCTCAAAAGCGGTCAATAGGCTGTGTTCCTTGTCTTTTTTCATTGTGCTTCTTTCGTTTATATATCCCGCACTTTTCAAAGCTCGGCATTTTCTTCAAGGTCGGTAAATTTGGTGTACTGTCCAAACCACCCCAGCTCCACGCTGCCCGTGGAACCGTGACGGTTCTTGGCAATGATGACCTCCGCCTTGCTGACACCCTCGGTCTGCTTGTTATAGTATTCGTCTCTGTATAGGAAGAGGACGATGTCTGCGTCCTGCTCAATGGCACCCGAGTCACGCAGGTCGGAAAGGATGGGGCGCTTGTCGTTTCTTGATTCGGGACCTCTTGAAAGCTGGGCGCAACAAATGACGGGCACACCCATCTCCTTTGCCATCAGCTTCAGATTTCTGGAGATCTCCGCAACCTCGTTTACACGGTTGTCGATCCGCCTGTCGCTCTGCATCAGACCCAGATAGTCCACCACCACCAGACCCAGATTCTTGATGCGTCTGAGCTTTGCCTTCATGGTGGTCACGTTGATGCCGGGAGTATCATCGATATAGATGTCGCAAGAGGACAGATACGAGGATGCCGCCGCAAGCTTGTTCCATTGCTCGTTTGTCAAATTGCCCGAACGGAGTGCCGAGCTATCCACCAACGCCTCCGAGCTGAGCATTCTGGTGACCAACTGGACGTTGGACATTTCCAGAGAGAAGATACACACCGCCTTGCCGGTGCTGTGGGCAATGTTGGTGCCCAAATTCAAGGCAAAGCTGGTCTTACCCATACCGGGACGGGCACCCACCAGCACCAGATCTCCTTTACCAAGACCAATAAGCACCTGGTCCACCTTGCCGTAGCCTGTGGAGCAGCCGTTGGTCTTGCCCTTGTTTTTGGAAAGCTCGGTGATCTCAGCGTGGGCTTCGATGAGCGCATCGCGGATGTGGGTAAAGTCACCCGAGATATTCTCGTCGGAAATGGCGGTGATCTTGGACTCTGCCGCACTGAGCACATCCTTTGCATCATCCTGCTCGTCAAACGCCATATCGGAGATCTCACCGCACACGTCAATGAGCTGACGAAGCAGGCTCTTGTTGCGCACGATGCGCGCGTAATCTGCGATGTTTGATGCCGTGGGCACTGCCTCTGCCAGCACCTTCACGTAAGCCACCGTGCGATCCCTATCCTTGATCCCCCCCTCTACCAGCATATCAATGAGGGTCACGGGATCGATCTGCCTGCTTTGTAAGAACAGCTTTTGCATGGCAAGATAGATGTCTCTATGCTCTTCTAAATAAAAATCGGTGTGATTGATGGTGCCCGCAATGCCGGTGAAGCTTTCGGGATCGATCATGATCGACCCAAGCACCGACTGCTCCGCCTCCAGCGAAAAGGGCATCTTCCTGCTCTGCCCGAAATCAAATTCCGCCATGTCGCTCTCCTTTTATTTTGTGTTTATGTTGGGGCGCCGCCCCAACTCCCCGCCAACCCTTTTTGTAAAAAGGGTTGGATCCCAAAAACTTCGTCGGGTTTTTGGGTGGGTTGCTCCCGCTTTGCTTTATTTAAACGGGCTTGCTTTTGGGGCGCTGCCCCAACTCCCCGCCAACCCTTTTTGTAAAAAGGGTTGGATCCCAAAAACTTCGTCGGGTTTTTGGGTGGGTTGCTCCCGCTTTGCTTTATTTAAACGGGCTTGCTTTTGGGACGCTGCCCCAACTCCCAGCCCAAGGCGCCGCCTTGGGAATCCGCTAAAGAAACTTTTCACGAAAAGTTTCTTTAGAATCTTCAAAAGCTTTGGGCGGTTTTGGTTTGAACTCTTATTTATCCTTCACCACCAGCGTCAGCTTGCCCTGAATGCCGGTGTAGACCTTCACGGTCAAAGAGTAGCTTCCAAAGCCCTTCACGCTTTCGGGCATTTCGATCTTTCTCTTGTCCACAGTGATGCCGAACTGCTCCTGCAGAGCCTGCGCCACGTCCTTGGAGGTCACCGACCCGTACAGTCTGCCGTCAGCACCTGCCTGTGCGGTCACGGTCACGGTCAGCGTGGACAGCTTTTCCGCCAGCTCCTTTGCCGCCGCCTTTTCGCAGTCTTCCTTATATTTCTTTGCCGCTTCCTTGTTCTTCAAATCGGTCATTGCCGCCGCATCTGCTTCCTTTGCCAGCTTCTTGGGGAAAAGAAAATTGCGCGCATATCCGTCGCTCACATTCACCAGCTCTCCCTTTTTGCCCTGACCCTTCACGTCTGCCAACAAAATTACCTTCATTGTGTTAAACCTCATTTCTCCCCTTCAAGGGGCTGTTTCTCTGCTTATTCAAGCTATTTAAGCCTTTGCGGTCAAAATTCTTTATTGACCGTCCTTGCTTTTCTTATCCGCTTCGTCCTCGTAGTCGTCGATCGCTCTTTTCAGTCTGCCGAGGGCCTCGGTCAGCACCGCCGCCTTCAGCTCGGTTGCCGCCGCATCAAAGCGGCCGCCTCCGCCCATTCTTTCCATAATGAGCTGAACGTTGATCTTGCCCGAGGATCTGCCCGAGATACGCACCGCTTCTCCGATCTTACACACCGCAAAGGAGGCCTCTACCCCCTCCACCGAAAGCAGCTTGTCTGCGGCCTTGGCGGCGGCAATGCGGTTTGCGGGATCCTCGTCGGTGTTCTCGTTCACCGAGATGGCGTATTTGTCCTTATAGACCGTCACCTTCACCCCAAAGCCCGCTTCTCTCTTGTAATCCTCAAAGTCGGTGATGAACAGCTCCTGCACCACGGTGGGATCCGCCCCCTCGCTCTTCAGGAACTGTGCCGCACCGAAGGTCTTGGTGCCGGTGTTGATCTCATATTTTTTGGTATCCAGCACGATACCCGCCAGCATCAGCTCTGCCTCATCCTTGCAAAGGCTTCCAACGGGCAGGCTCTGCTCCAGCATATCCGCCACCAGCTCGCAAGCCGAGGAGGCAGAAGGCTCGATATAGGAGATCTTGGGGGCAACGGCAAATTCGCCCGTCTTTCTGTGGTGATCGATACACACCACCGCCACGGCATTTGCCGCCAGCTCCGCCGACTCAAATTGCTGGGGGTTGTTGACGTCCACGATCACCAAAAGCGTATCACTGCGCAGACGGTCCTGTGCCGTTGCGGCATCGATAAAGGAGTCCTTGGTGATTCCGGGGATGTTCAGCGCCTTAGAAAAGCACTTTTTCAGATTGGCATCGTCCTTTTTACAAACGATATTGTATTCCACCCCTGCCACCCGACAGAGCTTTGCAATGCCGATACAAGCACCGAAGGCATCAAAATCAGCAAAACGGTGGGCCATGATCAGCACATTGTGGGATTTGCAGATGATATCCATCAGCTCTGCCGCAACCACACGGGCACGCACCTTGGTCTTCTTTTGCACCGTCTTGGTCTTGCCGCCGTAGATGTCCATTCCCTTTTCGGTCTTGACCACCGCCTGGTCACCGCCCCTTTGCAGAGCCGTTTCCAGTGCGCTGACCGATGCCGCTGTTTTTTCTTCGATACTGCCGTCCACCACGCCGATACCGATGGAGACGGTGACGGGAATGCTGCTCTCGCCCACTCTGACCTCGCGGATCTTATCCAGGATCTCAAATTTTCCCTCGATAATACCCTGCAGATGGGACTGCGCAAAGGCAAACAGATACTTGTCTCTGTCGTATTCCTTGATGACACCCTTATTTTCCTTGGCCCAAGCCTGCATGACCTCGTCCACCATAGAGGCAACCGTTCTGTAGTTGCCCTCGGCATAGCGCAGGATCTCGTCCAGATTATCGATCACCACATAGGCAAAGAGGGGGGAGTCTTCTCTATATCTGGTCTGCCACGCCTCCAGCTCGGTCAAATCCTCCCAAACGGTGACCAGCGTCTCTCCACCGCCCATTCTCGCCCGATACCCCCGCACACGGAAGCGTCTGTCGCCCAGCTTTGCAGGGACACCCTCGGGAAAATGCTCGCCATCGCAAAGAAGCAGAGGCTGTGCGCTGAAATAAAGAGCGGTGTTCTGTCCTGCCATTTCCTTGTTGCCCGCCAGACGGTAAAAGGCCTTGTTGATCCACAAGATCTCACCGTCCTCACGGCAGATCATCACCGGCTGATCCATATTGGTGAGCAGTGAGTAGGTCACGTCGTCTCCCTTGCCGTAGCCCTGATCCTTAAAGCGGTCTGCCATCAGATAGACCGCCAGCGTGCCCAACAGCAAGAAGAGCAGATAGAGGGTGGGCAGCAACGCCTCCGCCCCCGAAGGGCTGAGCAGATCGCCAAAGAACAGATCGATCAGAATGGCCAGCACGCCCGCTAAAATTGCGGCAATGGCAAGAGGAGTGAACAGTCTCTTCAGCTTTCCAAAAATAGTTTTCAGTTTGTTCTTCATAGTGCCCTTCCTTTCAAATTTCTTTTCACGGCACGATCCTTTAATAAAAAGGAGCGTTACCGCTTATTTTGCGGAGGAAAACCTCTTTTTTCCATGAATTTAACCAGCATTTCGTTAAAAATGGCATAGCATCCGCTCAGTGCCACCACCATCAGCGGAGAAAAGAGAATGATGATCCCGCAGATCAAAAACATCAGCTTGTTTGAAGAAAACAGCCGTCTCATCATCTCCACCGTCACCTTCAGCCCATACACGAAAAGCATCGGGGTAAGCATCACGATCAGATTGATCACCAGCACCGTCAGCACACCACCGCCCACAAAAACCGAGAAAAAGGCATAAAAGATCAGGCAGACCATCAGTGTCACAGCGGCAACGGGCGAGGGGATCAGCCGTCTCTTCTCACCGTCTCCGGAAGCCTTTCGTGCAAGACGAAAAGTGCCGTAGCCGATATACAGAGGAACGGTGCAAAGACAAAACAGAATAGAGGGGGTAAGATAGAGGAAAAAGGTGATCGCCCCTGCGTAATTCTCTCTGAAGATCTCCAGTCCTTCGGCAGCCGTCAGGGTAGCATCCGTCTCCGCACCCTTGGTCAGCAATGCAAAAAGAGCCTCATCGCCACCATAAAAAGTCGAAAGCACACTGAGGGCATCTCGGGAGTAGCGGTCGATTGCCTCTTGAATACGGGGGAAAAGCTGCTCAAAATAGCCCAAAAAGCCCTTGGGACTCAGCATAGCCGCCGTCAGAAGGGTGAGCAACACGACGATCGCACACCCGATCGCGCCCTTCAGGATCGAGGTCTTTTTATTCTCGCCCTTTTTATAAGACTGCGCCATAAAGGGGGCAGCAAGAACGAAGGCACACACGAGCAAAAAGGGTGAGGCCTCTATCCTGCCGTAAAAAAGGGGAGAGACGGCAATACCGCACACCGTGCCCAAAGCCCCCGCTAAAGCAGCGATGACCCCAAATTGCCCCTGCTTTTTATAAAACAGCTCAGCGCAAAGCCCCGTCAAAACCGCCTGCAACAGCAGAAATCCCGCAAAGGCGGCAAGGGAGATTGCGGGAAAGGCGACTCTCGCCTCCACCGTCAATGCATCAAAAAGAGCAATAAAGGAATGAGCCTCCGCCAGAAAAAGAGCCGAAAGGGGTGCAAGCACGAAGCAAAGCAAGCCCAAAAGAACGGTGGGAACCCCTTTTTTTACAACCTTTTTTTGTTCATTCATACAATATTCCTCCGCACGGGGCATTTTTCCTTGAAAAAGAGTCTATTTCCTCAGCATACAGTCATTCACAGTATAGTATATCACAAAATTTTAAATTTGTAAAGTTTTTCTTGTCAAAAAGATATTTTTAGAGTATAATATATACAAGAACGTAAACCAACCGAAAGGAACCGCCATGGAAGGATATCTGAGAATTTCACCCGAGGTGCTGCACGCCGACCCCATAAAGGAGATCGGCGCCGATTGGATGCTCATCACCGCAAAAAAGAAGGACGGAAGCATCAACACCATGACTGCCTCCTGGGGAGGGATGGGGGTGCTGTGGAACAAGCCCGTTGCCTTCGTCTTCATTCGTCCCCAAAGATACACTTTGGAATTTACCGAGGAGGCAGAGGACTTTTCACTCTCCTTTTTCGATGCATCCTACCGCCCTGCCCTGACCCTTTGCGGCAGAAAAAGCGGCAGAGAGGGAGACAAGATCGCCGAGGCAGGACTTCATCCCACCGATTTTGAGGGTGTGCCCTCCTTTACCGAGGCAAAAAGGGTGCTGAAGGTCAAAAAGCTCTACAAGGATGTTTTGAAGCCCGAGGGCTTTCTTGATCCCGCCATCGACGAAAAAAACTACCCTGCAAAGGACTACCATATCGTCTACGTTTGTGAAATCCTTGAAGGCTTTGAAAAGGAACGCTAAGCGATGTTTCACGAAAAAAGAGTAAACGGCGTTCTCTTCCTTTATTCCGATCTGCTTCCCTGCCCCCACGGCTTTTCCACAAGGGTGGGGGGCGTGAGCAGCTTGCCCCACTTAAAAAGTATGAATTTGGGGGAAAACAGAGGGGATACCCCCGAAAACATTGCAGAAAACACCCGTCTTTTCTGTCTTGCCGCAGAGCTTCCTCAAAGCACGGTGAGTGCCCGACAGATCCACTCGGATCAAATCCTTTATCGGGAAGAGGGGCTAAAAAAGGGGGAGGAGCGCCCCCAATGCGATGGGTTTTATACCGACAAGCGGGGCGTTTCGCTCTTTGTGAAGATTGCCGACTGTATTCCCATCCTACTGTACGCCCCCGATGTGGAGGCGGTTGCCGCCCTGCACGCTGGTTGGAGAGGGACGGCGCAGAATATTGCGGGCAAGGGGGTAGAAAAGCTCACGTCCCTTGGCGCAGATCCCCAAAAGATGCTCGCCGCCATCGGTGTGGGCATCGGGCAATGCTGTTATCAGGTGGACGATCCCTTTATCGATGCCTTCTTAGGGGCGCTTGGTGAGGATTTTTCCCGCTTTTTGAAGAAAAACGGGGAGGATGGCAGATACTACGCCGACTTGAAGGGGGCAAACAAAGCGCTCCTTTTGAGCGCAGGTCTGAAAGAGGAGCATATCGACCTTTGCTCCCAATGCACCATGTGTCAAAGCACTCTCTTCTTTTCCCACCGAGCAACGAATGGAGTAAGGGGCACCATGGGTGCCGCCATCGCCCTGCCTTAGGGGGATTGCCTTTGGGGCTCAGCCCCACTCCCCGCCCAAGGCGCCGCCTTGGGAATCCGCCTAAAACCTTTTCGTGAAAAGGTTTTAGGAATTCCAAAAGCTTTGGATGGGTTTTGGTATGATCTGCACCCGTTTTGCTTACTTTAAAGGAGTTTGATTGGCAAGATGCCTGCAAAAAACGCATACATAAATAAAAAATGCCGCGCATAGAGTATATCATTCCAAACCTTCGGGAGGCTCTATGAAGCGGCTTTTTTATATTTTACTTCTCTTTTCATCCCTTCTCACCCTTTTTGGATGCGGCAAAAACGCCTCCCCAAGGGCGTTTTGCTGGCAGGTCTATCCTCTGACGGGGCAGATCACTGTAAAAAAAGGAGAAAGCGAGGTCAAAGCCGATCTGCTTTTAAAAAAAGAGCAAATGACCCTGACTCTGCAGGGGCAAAACGAGGGCACCGCCTTCCTTCTCACCGAAAATGAGGCGATCCTCAAAGCAGGAGAGCTGACCCTCCCCATCCCGAAGGAGCGGCTCCCCGAGGAGGGCCTGCTTTTCGATGCACTGACCCTACCCGAGGACACCCCGCTTTTAAAAAGCACCGCCTCCCTTGAGGGAAGGTCATGTACCGTCTTTACCCATGTGACAAATGAGGTGAATTTTCGCTATTATCTTGAAGGGGAACGCCTTTTGCGTGTGGTGATCGAAAAGGAAGAGCCCATCACCGTAGACTTTTCAATCGAGTAGGAAGCTAACCATTACTTGATTAGCTGTCCTCTCACACCACCGTGCGTACCGATCGGTACACGGCGGTTCAATCATAAATAGTGCAGAGACTTGTACGCTTCGGATATGT
>JAGBIB010000154.1 GCA_017935195.1 Clostridia bacterium | reverse complement strand
TTTCTGAAATTCGGGCATATAATGCGCTTGAACGAAAAAGAAAGGAGAACAAACGATGAAAGACAAGATCGAGATGCACAACGTGGATTTAAAGGAATTCGTAAGCGTGGTGGAGAGCTGCAAGGGAGAGGTCTACCTGATCACCGATGAAGGCGACAAGCTGAATTTGAAGAGCAGACTTTGCCGTGTGATCGGACTGATCAATCTGGTGGAAGCAGGCAGACTGAGCGATGCAAAGCTGATCTGCTCCGACCCCGAGGACGAATCGAAGCTCTTTAGATTCAATTTGTTCGGACACGTTTAGAGAGAACCGGCTGTGAGTGTACACGACCGGTTCTTTTCTCTTTTCTATTGACTTTTTTTCTCCCCTGCAGTATACTGTACTCAACAATGATCTTTTTTTCTGATTGTTTTTGGAGCATTCTATGAGTTTTTTCATCACCTTAACGGCAGTAGCCACCATGCTTTTATACGCCCTTCCAGGCTTTTTGCTGGTGAAGACAAAAGCGGTGTCTCCCTCTGCCATTCCCGCATTCACCAAATTTCTTCTTTACGTTTGTCAACCCTGCTTGACCTTCAACTCCCTTTCAAAGATCTCCTTTTCCGCCGAATCGGTCAAGAATCTGCTCCTTTGCCTTGCATTGACCCTCGGGCTTCAAGGAATTTTGATCTTGGTCTACTATCTTTTGTTCCGCAAAAAGAGGGAGGATATCTCCTGGCGTCTGGTCAACCTTGCCGCCGTCTTTTCCAACTGCGGCTTTATGGGCGTGCCTCTTCTTGAAAAGCTGCTGCCCGATCATCCCGAGGTTGCAGCTTATTCCTGCGTTTTTGCTCTTTCAATGCATATTCTCGGCTGGTCTGTGGGTCTTTACATCATTTCAAGAGACAAAAAGTTTATTTCCGCCAAAAAGATCTTCATCAATCCCGCCACCCTCGCGCTGGCGGTGGCTCTTCCCTTCTTTTTCACCGGACGCGCCCTGCCCTCCGCCCTTTACGACGTAGTTGCCCTTCTTGCAAAGACCTCAACTGTGATCTGTATGATGACCATGGGTATGCGTCTTGCCACCGTGCCCGTAAAAAGGATCTTCACTAATAAACAACAATATCTTGCGGTGCTTCTCAATCAGTTCGTTTTCCCTCTCTTTACCTTTGCGGTCTTATATTTTCTGCCCATTGACAGTGCGCTGAAGGCCACACTTGTGATCCTTTCTGCCTGCCCCGTTGCCAGTATGGTTCAAAACTATGCCGAGCTTTTGGGTCAGGGGCAGGACAAAGCCGCCAATATGGTGCTTCTGGGCACGCTTTCAAGCGTGCTGACCGTTCCCCTCATCTGCCTGCTTTTATAAAACCAGTCTGAGAGCCTTCTTCCAAAAGAGGGCTCTTCTTTTTTTGAAGATCGCCTCTTTTTAATATAACAGAAACATTTCTCAAAAAAGTAATAAACAATCCTCCCTTATAATAGCACCGTAATCAAGAGCAAGTAAAAAATGAAACGAGGTAGCAGCTATGAACAAGAACGATCAGGAATTTCTGGTACAAAAGATCCGCACCCAGTATACCGAAACCAAAAAGGAATACTCGGGGCTTGAGGAGTTAAAACAGCTTGACGGCAAGGTGAAAAAGCCCGCATACGTGTTTGCTTATATTTTCGGCAGCATCAGCGCCATCGTGATGGGTGCGGGCATGAGCCTGGTAATGACCGACATCGGCAGTACCATCGGAATTGAAAGTCCGCTGATCCCCGGCATTGTGATTGGTGTAGTGGGTATAGTCATGGCGATCGTCAACTATCCCCTCTATAAGGGCATTCTTTCCTCCCGCAGAAAGAAGTACGCCGCAAGGATCTTAGCACTCAGCGAAGAGTTGATGAAGAAATAACCACTTTTGGAGTCGGAAAACCGACTCCTTCTTTTTTTAAAGAAAACCGTTGCCGTAAACAAATCTTTAACATTTGGATGTTATACTGTAGATATAAAGTAGGCGGAGGATGCTATGTTTAAAATACTGGTAGTGGAAGACGATAAGGATCTGAACAGGACGGTCTGCTCCTTTTTGAATCACAGCGGCTACGAGGCGGTGGGGTGTCTTGATGCGAACACCGCGTACGATGCGATGTATTCAAACGTCTTTGATCTGATCGTGACCGATATCATGATGCCCAAGGTGGACGGCTTTGAGTTCGTCAGCACCGTAAGACAGATAAATGAGGATATTCCCATACTATTCATCACCGCAAGGGACGATATTCTTTCAAAGCAAAAAGGCTTTCGTGTGGGCGCAGACGATTATATGGTCAAACCCATCGATCTTGACGAGTTGTTTTTGCGCATCGGCGCACTTTTAAGGCGGGCAAAGATCGCCCAGAACAGAAAGCTGGAGGTGGGCTCCTTCGTGATGGATGCAGACGAGCATACCGCCTATCTTGAAGGCGAGGAGATCCCCCTTACAAACAGAGAGTTCAGCATTCTCTATAAGCTCCTCTCCTATCCCAAAAAGACCTTCACCCGAAGCCAGCTGATGGACGAATTCTGGGATGCCGACACCGACACCGCCCCTCGCGCCGTGGACGTCTATATGACCAAGCTGCGCAGTAAGCTCTCCTCCTGCAAGGATTTCGAGATTGTTACCGTACACGGTCTTGGCTACAAGGTGGTGATCAAATGAACGAAAAAAGGTCTAAAAAAGTTTTGAAAATCATTTACGATTTTCTGATCGTTTTTCTGCTCGTTTCCTTCGTGACTACCTGTTGCACCATGCTCTTCGTCAGCACCCTTTCGGCATCTCTTGACATCACTTTGACCGAGGAAAACATCGCCGCTGCGGCAAAGGCGACCTTCTTAAACGTCCTGCTTTTGAGCGTGATCTTCACCACCGTAGATGTGATGCGCAGAAGGATTACCGTGGAAAAACCTCTTAAGCAGATCACCGATGCAGCGGAAAAGATCATGAAGGGAGACTTTTCGGTACGCATTAAAACAAGGGGCAGACTTGGCACCGACGGCTCCTTTTACAAGATCTCCACCTGCTTTAACGATATGGCAAAGGAGCTTTCCAGCGTAGAAACTCTGCGTACCGATTTCATTGCCAATGTTTCCCACGAAATGAAGACCCCTCTTTCAGTCATCCGCAACTACGGTACGCTTTTGCAAATGCCCGATTTAACCGAGGAAAAACGGATGGAATACGCCAAGGGCGTGGAGGAAGCAAGCCGCAAAATGGCGGATATGGTGACCAATATTCTCAAGCTTAACCGTCTTGAAAACCAGCAAATCTACCCCAACGCCAAAAGATACGATCTTGGAGAGCAACTTTGCTCCTGCCTTTTGCGGTATGAGCAGGTTTGGGAAAAGGAAGGCATCGAGATCGACACCGACATTGCCGAGGGGGTGCTGATTACCGCAGACGAGGAGCTTTTGGAGCTGGTCTTCAGCAATCTTTTATCAAACGCCTTCAAGTTTACCCCCTCGGGAGGAAGGGTAACCGTGACCCTTACCGAGAGTCCCCACCATGCCACGGTGACCGTTGCCGACACCGGATGCGGTATGACGAAGGAGGTAGGCGCACGGATTTTCGAGAAATTTTATCAGGCAGACACCTCCCACGCCTCCAGCGGTAACGGACTGGGGCTTGCGCTGGTCAAAAGGATCATTGAGATCACGGGCGGCGAGATCACCGTTGAAAGCACTCCCGACAAAGGCTCCGCATTTTCTGTGCGCATTCGTAAGGAATAAAAAATCGTATATCCGCTATCGGGCGGATATACGATTTTTTTAGTGCGCTCGGCATGCGTTATTACTTGGTGGTGAAAGTCCACTACAGACTTGGCAGTAGGAACTGTTAGCTAAGGGCAAGGGCGTCCATTGTGAGGCGGAGTCTGAAGGAAGCCTAAAGCAAAACCTCGGTCT
>JAGBIB010000153.1 GCA_017935195.1 Clostridia bacterium | reverse complement strand
TACGACAAATGAAAAAATGAAGACACCCTATGACCGTCAAAAGTCATAGGGTGTCTTTGTATATTATGCAATCAATCAAAGGAACTGCGATGATCCATAATGTATGCGTAATTTAGTTCTTCCAATTTGTCTTCATACTCGTAAAATTCATCATCGCATGCGCTTAACACATCGTCGCAATCCAAACTGTCAAGGACTTCTTCGCGCTCATCTCTATCGGTGGGAACTTTGCCATTGAATACTGCCACTGCCTTTTTGCAGATTTCTGCAGTTTTGAATGCACCTATCTTTGTAAATGCATCTACTAACTCGTTTGAAAGGCCACCACTTGAATTGTAGAAGAATTGAGAAAAACCGCCGTTGTTGACTTCTTGCTCCAATATTTGAGTGACATAGAAAATTCTCTCGTGCTCGTTTAGCTGTTCAATGTCATTACCGTATTCGCATTTTTTGCAGACAGTTTCACACATATTAACAACGAAATTGTTTTTCTTTATTTCTTCGTCGTCTACTTTTTCGGCAGCATTCTCAACAAAACTTCTGATGTTTTCAAAAGCATTTCCGTCTTTTGACACTGCATCTTGGAATTGACGGAATTGTTCGCTATCAGAGTCGGAGAGCATAGCTTTTCTGATTTTCAGTTGCTCAACGAATGAGGCAACAATATCCATGCCCAACAGAGCAAGACCTACATACAAGCACCAATCAATCCAAATGCCCACAATGAGCAAGAGAATGCTCGGGATAAAAAGCCAGAAAAAGTGAAAGAGAAGGTTTGTGATAAAACCAATCAAAAACAAACTGAATGGATATTTTCTTTCTTTCATAGTGTAGCCCCCATATTCCGTTTTTTATAGTATAGCATATTCATTCAAGATTTTCAATGCACTCTTCATGATCTATAGCTTTTCCTTTTGAAAGACACCGCTTTCTGTCAGAGCGATTCTTATTCTGTTCAGAAAATCCTCGCTGTTATGATCAGATATATGTCTTGTCAATTTATTGGTTCTCTTGATGTATTCATCAATAAATTCGTCAACCGTATGTTTTGAAAAATAGTTGGGGGGCAAGCCGATCTTTTCCTCATGATCACCGTCATAAGCCCATTCATACCAACGCAAATAACTATGCTCTAAGGATGGCCAGTTTTTTATTTCAAGAGTGAAGCTGATGCCTTCGCGTTGAATGCCGGAGAACATCAATTCGATGGTTTTATATGGTGCGGCATAACAAGCCTGATAAGGCTTCCCGCAATTTTCGCAATATGTCCAACAAATATTGTCTCTGTAATAGTGGAATGCGTGAAGCGGACTTCCGCATTTTTTACAATTCATGTTTCTTTCTCCTCTTTGAATACTGTATGATTCTTATCCGTAGAATTGATCGTATTATAGCATAAAAAACGCACGATTTCAATATTTCTTGCTATCTTCACGAGTTATAACGATCCTTATAGAATCTTGAGAACGCTTATTCTTTTGTATATATAAGCTTGATGAACTGTAGAAGCTGTCGGAAGGAACAAGAAACAACCGCTGAAAGACTTTTGATCTCTCAGCGGTGTTTTTACGCTTATCTGACTACCGACGAATGGCTATAGATATAGAATTCCTCTTGGCTGGGCATCCATTTCTTTTCTTTAGGCGAAAAGGTGGCGTCAAATGCCTCCACGGCGGCTGTGTTCTCACAGCAATCGGCGGCGGTGGAGGGGATATACATCCACTTTTTACCCTCAAGCGCATTTGGGATCAGCTCGCAAACGAGCAGGGCTGTGGGGAAGTTGCCCTCTACCATAAAGCTCACGTTCTTCCTTTTGCAGCTCACGAACCCGCGGCTGACGTAGTTTCCGGGATTGCCGAAGTTGATATTCACGTCGTACCCCATCTTTCGTGCCGCCTCAAAGGAATGCTCAATGAGCAGCTTGCCAAGCTTTTGCCTTTGGAATTTGGGTGCCACGCAAAGGGGCCCAAAGGAAAGGATCTCCTTGCGGCATCCGTCTTCATCCTCAAGCCACGCCTTGGTGTACATGATGTTGCCGATGATCTCGCCGTCCTTTTCAAGCACGAAGGCAAGCTCGGGAATAAAGTCGGGATGATTCCGCATCGTATGCACGAAATAATGCTCGTCAGCCCCCGGCTTGTAGATGTTCCAAAATGCCTCTCGGGTCAGCTCTTCAACGGCTCTGTAGTCTTTTTCTGTCTCCTGTCGTATCGTCAAATGTTCCATTTTTAAATCCTTTCATAATCAAGTGAAGCGAATTGACACGCTCGCTTGTCAGTGAGCGAGCGCAGAGTGCTTTGCAAGCGTTTGCATCAAGCAAAGCATCGTGAGTGGCAACCTTGCAAGAGGTGCGCTCGCACGGGGTATGATTCGTTGACGATGAGAATACGAGAGGATCACGGAAGTGTACTGCGTAACCTCTCGTTTACGCTACACTCTCCAATTTTTTGGTGTTTTTCAAAAAGCACCCTCCGTAAAAATATTCAAGACAAGTCTTGTGACCCGATTATACCATAAAAAGGGGAGCAGTGCAAGATATTTCCCGCAAAAAAGGTTGAAAAGCGGTAAAAGCTGTGCTACAATGGTCAAAAGAGGAGGTGAAAGGATGAATCTGCTTTGGAAAGCGATCTTGAAATTTGCGGTGGGACTGCTATCGGTGGGACTATTGCTTTTTTTGCCCGCAGGGGGACTTGGATACCCCAACGGATGGCTGTTTATCTGCCTGCTTTTTATTCCCATGCTCCTTTTGGGAATCGTTTTGTTTTTCAGGGCTCCCGCACTCCTGGAAAAGAGGCTGAGCGCCAAGGAACGGCAGGGGACGCAAAAGGGGGTCGTGGCTCTTTTGGGACTTCTTTTTGTGGTGGGCTTCATCGTGGCGGGGTTAGACCATCGCTTCGGATGGACGGAGCTTCCGCCCTTTGTGGTGGTGATCGCCTCGGTGGTCTTGCTTCTTTCATACGCCCTTTATGCCGAGGTGATGCGGGAAAACGCCTATCTTTCAAGAACGGTGGAGGTGCAGGAGGGACAGAAGGTGGTGGACACCGGACTTTACGGGGTGGTGCGCCACCCGATGTACGCCGTGACCATCTGGCTTTTTCTCTCGATCCCCTTGGTGCTGGGCTCGCTTTGGTCGCTTCTTTGCTTTCTTCCTTATATTGCGGTGATTGTGATCCGGATCAAAAATGAGGAACGGCTGCTTGAGGAGGGACTAATAGGCTACAGAGCGTATGAAAAAAAGGTAAAATACAGACTTTTGCCCTTTGTTTGGTAGAAGGATGCACAACAAAAAGCGATACAAGCAGATATCCGCCATCCTGCTCCTTTGGGGCGCGGGATGGCGGATTTTTATCATTTATGGAAGTAAGTGCGCTTTTGTCTCCCTTTCTTTTTAAAGAGTCCTTGGGGGGATTCCGTAGCCGCCTGTTTGCGGATCCTTGAAAAGACCGAGGGCGGGCGGATAGAAGGTGAGCAGGGCAAAGAGCAGGGCGAGAAGAAAAAGGGCGGCAAGGACAAGTCGGCGGTTTGGGACAGGCTGTTCCTTTGAAAGGAAGAGCTTCGTCTCATAGAGATATCCGCCTATTGCAGACAGAAAGAAGAAGGTGATGTTCAGCCAATCGGGCGAGGGGGCAATGGCACCGTTATAAAGGTAGAAAAAAAGGGGGACGAGGCAGATGCCAAGCAAAATCCCCTTGAGCTTCACCCACAGGAAGTCTTTTCGTTCGCCCCGGAACAAGGATTGCAGAAGGGCAAAAAGGAGCATTGGCCAGAAGAGCAGCTTCATATGCTCGAAGGTGGATTCGTTTACGCCCGAAAAGGGTGCCACGAGGGGAGAACAGTTCGTCCATTCGTACAAAAAGTGTAAAAGGACACCGCCAAGGGATGCCACCAAAAATCCCGCTGTCTGCCAACACAGGATAGACCGTTTTTTCATTTTACCTCCTTTTGATGCTGTGCACTGTCCGATGTGGGGTGCATATCAAGTATATGCAGGAAAGGCCTTTGCGATGCGAAAAAGGATTGACAAGGGGACGGGGGTTTTGTTATAATAAAAAGCAAAGAAGCGGTTTATTTTGCGGAAGAAGCGGTTTGTTTTGCAAAAAAGAGAATACAGAAGGCCAAAAGTCCGTTTTATCGGACATCGAGTGTTGTATGCTTTAAACAGAAGGAACAGGGAAGAGCCGAGAATGAGCGTATAAAACGAAGAGGAAACGCAGAGCGGAAAACGAGACGAAACGAAAGAACAGAAAAAACGAAAGAGAAAAGAAGGGAGAGAGGAGCATGATCATAGATTCTCATGCGCACTATGCACATTTTCGATACGATACCGAAGTACCCTATTTGGGCATGGAGGAGGGGGCTTTGACTGTACGACGCGGTGATCGGGAGGCGTTGCTTGCCGATTTAAGGGCGTCGGGCATTGTGGCTGCCATTGAGCCCTCCATCGGCTTTGAGGCCCTTGAAAAGCAAAGGGAAAGGGTGACTGAAAGTGAGGGCTTTTTGTGGGAGGCCATCGGTGTGCATCCCACCCGTTGCATTCACACCCCTTGGAAAGCTCGCAGGACGGTGAGCGCATATGCCGAAAGCGGCCATCCGATCGCCATCGGGGAGACGGGCTTGGATTATCATCATCCCCGTCGCTTACAGCACCGCTTGCGGCAAAAGCTATGGTTTATTTATCAGATCAAGTTGGCGGATCGGCTGGGTCTGCCCCTGATCTTACATATCAGAGAAGGCGATCGGGACGCCTTGCGCATCTTGAAAAGGTATAAAGACCGTCTTCACGGAGGAGTGGTGCATTGCTTTGGCGGTGATCATCGTTTGGCGCAGGAGTATATTGCGCTGGGCTTTGCCATCGGTGTGGGCGGAAAGCTGCTTTGTGAAAACGAAGAGGGGAGAGCCCTTGGCGACACCGTTAAAAACGTGAAGCTGAGGCATTTGCTGGTGGAGACCGACGCTCCCTACGTTTTGCCCGAGGAGGGCTTGCCCGATTGCAGCGGAAATCAGAGGAAGAAGCTGTGCAATTCCTCACTGATCCTGCCTGCCGTGATCTCACGGATCGCCCGAATTCGGGGAGAAGAGGCCGCTTTTGTGGAGGAGCAGATCTACCAAAACACGGTGGCACTCTTTCATTTGAATATAGGAGAAGAGCCATCGGAGAAAAGAAGCACCGACTGCCCTTGAAGAGGGGCGTGCATATCCAAAAGAAGGGAGGGGGAGGACTTGTCATCCTACAGCGAGCTGATCAAGAATTTTGAAAGAGTACGCAGCTATATGCGGGAGTTTTACGTATACGGCTTGAAGAGCCGTGAGGAATACGACAAAAAGAGCGCCCGCTCCTATGACGACGAACGCCGACGGCTGGAGAGCTGGCTGGGTGACCACATGGGCTTTGTGCGCACGGCAGAGGGCAAGAGCGTTTTTATTTCCATCGACAGCCGTTCCTCCTTTCGCAATCCTCTTTATAAGGCGTGGAAGTCCAAAAGCTTTACCGACGGAGACATCACCCTGCATTTCATTTTGATGGATCTTTTGCAAGACGGTCAGCCCCATCTGCTTGCACAGCTTATGGAGGGAGTAGACGCGCGTCTTGCGGAATTTGAGGACCCCATGGTCTTTGACGAGTCAACCGTGCGCAAAAAGCTGAAGGAATACTGTGCGCTGGGTCTGGTTGAGAGCACAAGGTCGGGCAAACGAAGCCTTTACCGCAAGACCGAGCTTTGGCTTGAAGAGGAGTCGTGGCGAGATGCGGTGCACTTTTTTTCAGAGGTTGCGCCCTGCGGTGTGATCGGCTCCTTCATTGAGGATCGGTGGGTTAAAAAGGGTGCGCATTTCGGCTTCAAGCACCATTATATTACCTCTGCCATGGACAGCGACGTGCTTGCGCTTCTCTTTTTGGCCATGCAAAAGCACTGTGCAGTGACGGTGACCTGCGACAGCCGTCACCTGAGGACGCAGGAGCGGCTCGTTCCTTTAAGAGTGCTGATCGGGGTGCAAAACGGAAGACAGCATCTGGTGGCCTATCATACAAAGACCGACTCCTTTCGTGCCTATCGCATTGACTATCTGTCGGAGGTGGTTTTGGAGCAGACCGTCCCTCGCTTTGAGGAGCTGAGGGCGGAGCTTGCGGCATTGCGTCCCGGGATGTGGGGGGTGAGCATGCCCAAGGACCGCTACGACCGACAAAGCACAGAGCGGGTGGAGATGATTCTGCGTGTGGAGCAGGGAGAAGAGCATATCGTTTCCCGTTTGGAGCGGGAAAAACGGGTGGGTCTGGTGGAGCGACTTGATCAACATCGCTATCGCTTCACGGCAGAGGTGTATGATGCGGGAGAGATGATCCCGTGGCTGCGCACATTCATCTGCCGTATTGAGGACATTCGTTTTTCAAATTCTTTGACCGAGCGGCGCTTTAAAAAGGACATCGAGCAAATGTATAGGCTTTACGGCATCGGAGGAGAGCAAGAGGATGCCCGAAAGGAGGCAGAACGTGATATTTAACGAAATTCACTCTGCATATTATTCGGCAGTGTCCAAGATCATTTCCAGGATCCTTGAAGGTGGGGCAAGCGAGGAGGATCTGCGCAGGATCGTTGCAGAGAACGCCTTTGGCGAAAGCGGATCCACGCTTTTGCCCGCTTTGACCCGAGGGAAATGGCAGTTGGTGCATCCTGACCTGTCCACCCCCGTGAAGAATCCCCCTCAATTGCCGCTGACGCTGATCGAAAAGCAATGGCTGAAGGCTCTTTTCCTCGATCCCCGTATCAGGCTGTTTTCGGTGGAGCCCACGGGCTTGGAGGGGGTAGAACCCCTCTTCACGCCCGAGGATTATCTGATCTACGACCGATACGGCGATGGGGATCGCTATGAGGACGAGGGGTACATCGCCCGTTTTCGCACCGTTCTTTCGGCAATGGAGCAGGGTGACGGTTTGCAGATCGAGATGATCGACCGCAGGGGGCGGACGGTTTGCTTTTGCTGTATGCCGAAGAGGTTAGAATACTCGGAAAGGGATGACAAATTCCGTCTGATCACGCAAGGAAGTCGTTTTTATAAGACGGTGAATTTGGGACGGATGGTCAATTGCAGGACGGTGGAGCGCGCCTTGCCGCAGGAGCAGGAGACGCCGCCCGTTTATCGGACGTTGACGCTGCACATTTTGAAGGAGCGCAACACCCCCGAGCGATGCTTGCTTCATTTTGCCCATTTTGAAAAGAGGGCAGAGCGGCAGGAGGACGGAAGTCTGGTGGTCCATTTGCGTTACGACGTGGACGAGGAGCCCGAAATGGTGATCAGGGTGCTGTCTTTTGGCCCTTTGGTGGAGGTGCTTGCACCGCAGGACTTCAGAAATTTGATTGCAGAACGGTTAAAAAAGCAAAAAAGCTGTGGACTTTTTTAAGTTCGCAGCTTTTTTTCCGTGATAAACGGGGAAAAGAATGGTAAGATAAAAGCACGAAAGGCGCATACAGCAAAAACAGTCAGCAGAAGGCATCTAACCTTCAGTGCTTTGGGCAGTGGCTCAAGCGCCTTGAAAAAAGACTCTGACAGCAAGTGCGGATGCCGAAGAACCACCGTTCTCGGAGGTGAGGCCGAAGGCCTGAAAAAAAGAGTCTTGCACGCCCGTCTTCTACCATCTCATTCATACTCCCGAGAGGAGAAAGCGGGCAACAAAGATGCCTGCAGCAATCCATTTAACCGTTAGCTCCCCAAGGAGCGCTTGCTTTAGGGGCAAGTATGGCGAAGTGAAAGCCTTCGCACGATGAAAAAGGCATCTTGCAAAGACACGAACAGCAGCTCTGCTTTATACGTTTCGTATAGGAGACGACCGGTCGGTGTCTTGTTTTGAATGCTTTGCCCTCTAAGGGGGCAGAGCATTCCCCACAAAAAAGATGCGTACCGCAAAGATATCCGGTTCCCTTTATAAAAAAGGGCCTGCGTTGGCAGGTGAGGCAGGGGGAGGTGCCCTGCGGGAAAAAGGCATCTTGAAATATACCGTTTTGTGCTCCGAGGAGGCGAGACGGAAAGGATAACGCAATGGAAAAGGAGTGATGCTTCATGCTCAACAGTTTGAAAAAAGAAGAATGCAGGGTATTCACCGAAAACGGCGGTGTCACCCTTGCCACCACCGGCTCGGCATGCCTGGACTTGTTTTCTGCGGCAGGGGGCCTTCGCCACGAAAAGGAGGAGGAGATCCTTTCTCGCTTTGTGAGGGCCTTCACCGAAAACCGCAGCTTGGCCATGAAGTTGCTCTTTTATGCCCGTGACGTGCGGGGTGGCTTGGGTGAGCGTCGCTTTTTCAAGGTGATCTTAAAGTGGCTTGCCAAAAACGAGCCCGAGACAGTCAGAAGGAATCTTGACCGTATCAGCGAATACGGACGGTATGACGATCTGCTGGTGCTGATGGGTACGCCCCTTGAAAGGGAGATGCTCTTTCTCATCCGTCGGCAGCTTTCAAAGGACATGGAGGCCATGGAGCAAGGAGCCCCCGTCTCTCTGCTTGCCAAATGGCTTCCCTCGGTGAACACCTCCAACAAAAAGGCGGTATGTCAGGCCAAAAGGATCGCCCGTGCGCTTTCCATGAATGATCGGGCCTACAGAAAGCAGCTTGTGCAGCTCAGGGCCTACATCCGCATCCTTGAAAACGATCTGAGAACGGGGAATTATACCTTCGATTACGAGCAGCAGCCCTCCAAGGCGCTGTTTAAATATAAGAAGGCCTTTTGGCGCAACGATGAAGAGAGATATCTTGAATTTTTGTCAAGGGCATCCTCGGGCAGAGCGGTTTTGCACAGCGACACCCTCTACCCCTATGAGCTGGTGGATCCCTATCTGTCGGCTTTGTGGCACAATCAGTGCTTCATGCGCCCCATCAGCGAGCAGGAAAAGCAGACGCTCAACGCCACTTGGGCGGCTCTTCCCGACTATGGCGGAGAAGAGGACGTTTTGGCTGTGGTGGACACCTCCGGCTCCATGTATACCGGCACCCTTCCCAAGCCCGCCTCGGTGGCGCTATCGCTGGGTCTTTATTTTGCAGAGCGCAACAAGGGAGCCTTTCGCAATCACTTTATTGAGTTTTCCAAAAGTCCTCGGCTCATTGAGCTGAAGGGAGAGAGCTTTGCCGATCGGCTTCGCTATGCTGCCTCCTTTAACGAGGTTGCCAATACCGATCTGGAGGCGGTCTTTGACCTGATCCTTCAGACGGCGGTGAAAAACGGTCTTTCTCAAGACCGTCTTCCCTCCAAGCTGATCATCATTTCGGACATGGAGTTTGACCGTTGCGTGACAAGAGGCGAGCTGACCCATTTTGAAAATGCCAAAAAGAACTACGCTGCTTGCGGCTACCGCCTGCCAAAGATCGTTTTTTGGAACGTGGCCAATCGGCACGGTCACACACCCGTTTCCAAGAATGAGCAGGGTGTCCTGCTGGTTTCGGGCTGCACGCCTCGACTTTTCGAGACGGTGGCATTGGGAAGCACCGAAAAAATGACCCCCTATGCGATGATGCTGGAGGTGCTGGGATCAAAGCGGTATGAACCGATCGTCGCATGAGCGGACGGTCAGAAGGGAGAAAAAATGATTGAGATCATCGGAACATATAACAGCGCCAAATGCTTCACCGACCGATTGGAGCAGGGGGCGTATGATCAGATCAAGGCGGTCTGCGATCAGCAGGCCTTTGCCGATTCAACGATCCGCATCATGCCCGACGTTCATGCGGGCATCGGCTGCACCATCGGTACCACCATGACCATTGAGGACAAGGTGGTGCCCAACATGGTGGGGGTAGACATCGGGTGCGGAATGTACACCGTGCTTTTTGAAGGGGCGGAGCTTTGCCTGGAGCGCTTTGACGATGCCGCCCACAGGATCCCCTGCGGTCGAGCGGTTCACGAGGGCAGGATCGAGCGCTTTGATCTGACGGCACTGCGTTGCTACAGAAGCCTGAAGGACAGCAAGCGGTTGGAAAGAAGCTTGGGCACGCTGGGCGGCGGCAACCATTTTATTGAGATCGACCGGGATTGGCAGGGTAACTGTTATTTGGTCATTCATTCGGGAAGCAGAAATTTGGGAACGCAGGTTGCCGAATACTATCAGGAGATTGCCTTTGATCTGGCAAAAGGCAAGGAGGACTATTACAAAAAGAGAGAAGAGATCATCCGCACCTACAAAGAGGAAGGAAAAAAGAACGAGATTCAAGGAGCCTTGAAGGCGCTGGATCGGGCGTGGAAAAATGCAGAGCCTGTCATGCCGAAGGAGCTTTGTTATCTTTACGGCAGCTTTATGGAGGATTATCTTCACGACATCCGCATCTGCCAGCAATTTGCCCGCAGAAACAGAGAAAAGATGGCGGAGCTGCTTTTGGAGTGGACGGGACTTCGTGCTTTTGACTCCTTTCACACCGTCCACAACTACATTGACACCGAAAGAATGATCCTGCGCAAGGGTGCAGTTTCTGCGGATGCGGGAAAGAGACTGCTCATTCCCATTAGTATGCGTGACGGCAGTCTGATTTGTGAAGGACTGGGCAATCCCGACTGGAACTATTCCGCTCCCCACGGGGCGGGCCGTCTGATGTCCCGTCAGCAGGCCTTTGAGCAGCTGACTGTGGCCGAATATACGGCACAGATGGCAGGCGTTTACTCTACCTGCGTGAACGGGAAGACGCTTGACGAATCGCCCATGGCCTATAAGAGTATGGAGGAGATCGTGGCACAAATCGGCCCCACGGCAAGAATCGTTGCCCACATCAAACCCATCTACAATTTCAAGGCAAGTGAGTAAATGCGCCATGTTGTTTTGAAAAGATAAGGCAAGGTATTGAAAAATAAGGAATTCTGTGCTATAATGACCGAGATCGAAAGATCGGCAGTATATGAAAAGAGGAGTCATTATGAGAAGCAGAATTTTAGCAATACTTTTGTGTGCGGCAATGCTGGTGACGGTGTTGGCGGGCTGTATCGTTCTTCCCGACGGAAACGGCGGAAACGGTGATGAGGGCGGATCTTCCTTCCTGCCCGAGAGCGACGGAGAAAGTGCCTTTCTGCCTGACTCCTCGGGCAAGGATCCCGAGCAGGGCGGTCAGGGCTCTCCCTTTGTTGTCAAGCTCAGCGGCAATGAAAATACCGGATATTATTTTTTGGAGCGTCTGATCGGCTATAAGGCGAGCAACGGCAAGTACGGTGCGGTCACCCTTGACGGAAGCAAGGACACCGGTGCCGTTTACTACCAATGCGACAGCTCCAACGGCAGATTGCTGGTCACCAAGGAGCGCCCCAACGACGCATCGGATCTTGCGGCTCTTAACAGCACCGGAATGCTTGACGAGAGCTTAAAGGAGGTCATCCCCGCAGAATATGCCCTGATCAAGGGACTTTCCCAACGCTTTTTCATTGCCTACAAGGTCACCGAGCAGACCGAATCCAGAGACGAGGCGTTGATCTATTTCACCTCCGATCTGTTTTCCATCTCCGCTTCGGAGGATGACGTGCTTTATAAGGGCAATTGGTGCGTTTATGACGTGGAAAGCGGCACAAAAGTGCCCGGTGTAGAGGGAAGCGAAAGCGTAAGCATCTATGTTCGGGGCGGTGTGCTGTCTTATACCAATGAACAGGGAGAGTCGATCCTTGTGGATGCCCGGGGAAAATCCCTTCCTGCGGGAAGCAGAGTTTTTGAAAACGGCAACTATCTGCTGGAAGCAGAGGGTACTGTATACGATTCTGCCCACAACAAGCTGTTTAGCTATGACACGACAACCGGCTTCAACCCTGTTGATGCAAAGGGCTCTTACTATATCGCTACAAGCTACAGCGGCGGTGCAAGATACGTGATCTGGGATCAGATGGGCAAGCCCGTTTCCCCCGAGCTGACCGTTCGTCCCTCTGTCGTATGCGGCAAGGCGATGATCGCAGACAGCACTCTTTATGATCTGCAGGGCAACAGACTGGCTGAGGGAAGCTTCTACTCCATCAAGGAGCGGGACGGCTATCTGATGGCACGTGGATCAAACGGCAATCTCGCACTTCTTGACAGCAACAACACGGTGGTATACTCCGGTCAGGACGAGAGCATTTCGGCGGAAGATTATTACTTCCTCTTTGCAAAGGTCGAGGGCGGTGTATACAGCTATTTCTCCCTTAAGGACAAGACCTTCTCGGTGGAGGGTTATTCGGTTGGTCCTTGGCTGGTGCAGAGAAGCTGCGAGGACGGCACAAAGGAGCTGGTGAACACCAAAACAGGGGATGTTATACTGAGCGGTTATCCCCGTTACAGTGCTGTGGAGGCGGCAGACGGAACGGTTTATCTGTTTGCCACACGTACTCTCGGCGGCTTTGACGTCTATCGCTTGAAGTAACAGAAAAACAAAAGGAGATCTCACGCTTGGCGGGAGATCTCCTTTTCTTGTTCTGAGGTCTATTCGTCCTCGTCCTCGTCAAAGCCGTAGGCGTTCAGCTCCTCAAAATCCAAAAACTCGGAAAGAGTCATATTGAAGGCGTGGGCGATCTTGTGCAGAGTCTTCACCCGCGGATTGACCGTCAGTCCTCTGACGATGTTGTCAAGGGTGGATTGCTTGACCCCGCTCATGGTTGCCAGACGGTTGACGGTGATGCCCCGTTCCTTGCACAGCTTGCGGATGCGGTTGACGTAGATCTCTGAATATTCCATATCGGCTCCTCTTGACTGATCTTACCCGTTTACGGGTCATTTTATACTATGATGATACCAATGAATAATGTAAAAATTACCCGAATACGGGTTGACAACGAAAAAGTTTTGCGCTATACTGTATTTACCCGAAAATGGGTAAGTATTTTTGAAAAAGAAGAGGGCTCAGGGGGCGCGCCCGAAGAAATTTGGAGTTGTTTCGACGAAATGTCCCAAATATTTCACATTTTTGGTGCTATACTGAGGATGGCAAAGAAGGCGATCGGGCGAAGAAAAGGCGAGTTTTTTTCCTAATGTGAAATTTTTTTTGAAAAAAGGTTGAATTTTTGCTCCATTTGTGCTATGATTACTCTGTAGCATTATCTAAAGTGGGTTAGTGTCCCGTAATATTACAAAGCGTTAAATCAATTTACATAATGAAATATTGCGAGCTTTTCCTGCCCTCCTTTTTGAAAAATGCAGACAAACCAATGGAAACGAGAGAGGACAAACCGTGAAAAAAGCGCTTATCATCATCAAGAACGTGCTGGTGTGGCTGGTAGTGGCACTGGCGGTGTTCATGATGATCTTTACCGTGGTATCGGTAAATACCTTCAACCGCAACGACAGAGACCTGTTCGGCTACAGAGTCTACATCGTCAATTCAGACTCCATGGCGGCAACCGATTTCAAATCGGGCGACCTGATCTTCACCAAGGAGATCAACCCTTCCGAGCTGAAGGAGGGGGACATCATCACCTACATCTCCCAGAACAGCGAAAGCTTCGGGCAGACCATCACCCATAAGATCAGAAGAAAGACGGTAGACGCGCAGGGCAACCCCGGCTTCATCACCTACGGTACCACCACCAACAGCGATGACGAAACGGTCGTTACCTATATGTACATCCTGGGTCAGTACCAGGGTCACCTGCCCGGCGTTGGTACCTTCTTCAACTTCCTGAAGACCACCCCCGGATACATCGTCTGCATCCTGACCCCCTTTATGCTGCTGATCATCTACGAGGGCATCAACTTCTTCAGACTCTTCCGTCGCTACAAGAAGGAACAGATGGCAGAGGTGGAAGCCGAGAGAGCAAAGCTGCAGGAGGAAAGAGAGCAGAGCGCCAAGATGATGGCAGAGCTGCAGGCACTCAAGGAGCAGCTGGAGGCACAGAAGGCGGGCGGTGCGCCTGCAGAGAAGTCAGAAGACTCCTCGGAGCAGTAAGGAGCGCGGCGTGAGTTCGAAAACCAAGAAAATTTTAAAAAAGGCGTGGAATGTCACCTTCACCGTGATCGTGGTGTTGGTGGTAGCGTGCGCGATCTTTCTGGTAGGTTCCAGAATTGCAGGCTTTAAGGTGTTCAACATCCTGTCCCCCTCCATGGAGCCCAAGTACAGCGTGGGCGACCTGGTTTACGTCAAGGCAATCGAAAACGGAAACATCAAGGGCATCGAGGTGGGCGACGATATCACCTTCGTGGTGGGCGAGGATCTGACCGTGGGTACCCACAGAGTCATCGCCATAGACGAGGAAAAGCAGCAGATCACCACCAAGGGTCTGGCGAACGAGACCGAAGACCCGCCCGTGCATTTTAAAAACGTCATCGGTGAGGTGAAATTCGCCATCCCCCTGATGGGCTACGTTTCCCATTTCATCCAAAACCCTCCCGGAACCTACATCACTCTGGTGCTGGGTGCCATTTTCATCCTGCTGGTCTTCCTGCCCGACATCATCGGGGGCGTAAGAAAGCTGGCGAAGAAGGAAGAGCCCGTGGCGGTGAGCGCAAACGCGAGCGCCCCCGTCCCCACCCCCTCGGCACAGCCTGAGGAGGCAAAAAAGCCCGAGGAAGAAAATCCCCAAGAATAAACCCTCTCCCCCGAAAGGGGGAAAGGGAAAGGCGATTTTGAATTCGCGCTTGTGATAAATGGAATTCCCGCAAGCACGAGTTTGAGATAAAGGCGCTTTAACTCTGTGTGCCTTTGCAACAGCGAAGACAAGGCTGATGACCGTGCAGAGCAAAGAGCGCACCCGCTCCGTATATGTGGTATAAAAAAGGGAAATTTTCCCGCAGTATATACTATATATATAAAAGGAAGAAAAACGACAACTCGCGACTGTCTTTGAGTCCCGCAAAGGAGCAAGCAATCGAGCGGACAACGTCCGACGGACGGGGAAGGGCATCGGTCCCCGCCTGCAGAAGGATGCAAAATCATACGAAACAGGAGAAAAATATGAAGAACATGAAAAGCACGAAGCGTTCTCTGTTCCTCAGCGCAATGGCACTTCTGCTTTGCACCTCCATGCTCATCGGCACCACCTACGCGTGGTTTACCGAAAGCGTTTCCAGCGTGAACAACATCATCACCGGTGGTAACCTGGACGTTGAGCTGAAGTGGAGCGCAGACGGAAGCACTTGGAAAGATGTTGATGCGAACACCAATGTGTTCACCAGCAGCCTTTGGGAGCCCGGTCACACCGAGGTCGTTTACCTGAAGGTTTCCAACGTCGGTGATCTGTCGCTGAAGTATCAGCTGGGCGTGAACGTAGCAAGTGAAACCCCTGCAGTCAATGCAGACGGCGATCAGATCTGGCTTTCTCAGTACATCAAGTTCGGTGTAGTTGAGAGCGGCAAGGTGTACGCTCAGGGTGAAAGAGCACAGGCTATTGCAGACGTGCAGGCAAGTGCAAAGCTCCTCAAGGAAGGCTATTCCAAGAGCAGCACTCTGTACCCCACCAACACCGAGAAGACCACCAGCGAGACCGTGGCACTTGTAGTCTATATGCCCGAGACCGTCGGCAACGAAGCCAACTACGTGGGCGAAGTTGCTCCCAAGATCAATCTGGGCATCAACCTGATCGCAACCCAGTTCACTTGGGAAAACGACAGCTTTGGAAATGACTACGATGAAGATGCTATTTACTACGATGTACTCGTTTCTACCGTTGATGAGCTGTATGCAGCAGTTGCAGCAGCAACCGGTGACATCGTGATCGCAGTTGACGGCAATCTGGTGCTGACCAAGGCTTTGTCCAAGAGCGGTCTTAAGAGCATCAAGTTCGTTGCATGGGACGATGAGGCAACCATTGATCAGGCAACCTACAATATGCATTTCAACGGTGCTAAGGTGACCTTCGAGGGTCTGAACCTGACCCACGGTGAGAAGGCGTACGGCAATGGCGGTCAGACCTCTACCGCATTTGCGGTATGGGATGCAAAGGAAGTGAACTACGTAGACTGTACCTTCGCACGTAGCGTTGGTACCATCCACGCATCTTTGCACAACTTCATCCGTTGCACCTTCAACGGCGTTGAAAATCCCGGCAACACCAAGAGCGAGTATCCTCTGTACATCTGCCACGGTCAGGATTACAACGTAATCGACTGTACCTTCAACTGCACCAACAGAGGCGCGATCCTGTTCTATAACGACGGTGGCTCCGGAGTTGACACTCTGAATATTTCCGGCACCAAGTTCCTTGGCGATATTATTGATGATAAGACCGCGGTTGAAATCCACAACAACTCCACGACTCAGGTTTACAACGTAAACATCAAGAATGTGATCGTTGGCGACGGCGTGATCAAGGGTCTTTACAGAATCAAGCCCGGTAACGTAGGTGAAGTAAATGTGAGCGTTGACGGCGTAACTACGGTTGCAACTGCTTCCACCGGTGATGCACTGAAGGATGCTATATCAAAGGCTAAGGCAGGCGATACTATTTATCTGAATACTGACGTTACCGTGGCAGGCTATGCTGCTGACAAAAAGCTGATTGTTGAAGAGGCAGTAACTATCGATCTTAACGGTCAAACGATGACCACCGAATGTGGCTGGGGCGGCATTGATCTGAAGAACGGCGCTTCTATCGTCAACGGTACCATCAACCACACCGGTAACACCGCGGCAATCAAGGCGTTTCAGGTGGAAAAAATTGAGAACGTTGTGATCAACGTGACCGAGACTGCAGGCAAGACCAAGGGCGGTATCGTCGTTCAGAGTGGTGAAAGCTCTATTGGCTCCATCAAGAACGTGACCATCATCGGCGCGACCAACGGCATTGAGTGCAATCATAGTGCAGGTACGCTCGCAATCGGCAGCATGGAGAACGTGAAGATTGACGCTACTGCAAACGGCATTTTCCTCAACGGCGCAGGCGTTATCGGCAAGATCTCCAATTGCGAGATCAAGGGCGGTAACATCGGCATTAACGCATACCTTGCAAACCTGTGGCACATTTCTCTGAATATTGAGAACTCCAAGATCACCGGCGGTACCACCGGTATTGATATCTGGGACGAGGGACAGACCAACACGGGTAGCACCGTGACCTTCAACTACGATGCTGAGAGCGTATTTGCAGGCGCAAGAGAGAACATCAAGATTACTCTTCAGGAAGAGATCACCTGCACCGAAAACGGTGTAGCTGTGGCTACTCCCTGCGATGTTCGCAAATAATTCAACCACTTTTTCGGGACCCGAAAAATCATACGTGATTCATAAGAATTTTTAGGAGAAAACAATGACTAAGAATAAGACTACGAAGCGCGCGCTTCTGGTGTCCGTTCTGGCTCTGCTGCTTTGCGCATCTCTGCTGGTTGGCTCCACCTTCGCGTGGTTCACCGATAACGTAACCTCCACCAACAACATCATCAAGTCCGGTAACCTGGACGTAAAGCTTGAATACTCCACCGACCTGTCCACTTGGGCTGAGGTTGGCGCAAAAACCGATATCTTCAAGAACGAAGACGGCACCACCGATCTGTGGGAGCCCGGCTTCACCGAAGTTGTATACCTGAAGGTTTCCAACGTTGGTTCTCTGGCTCTGAAGTATGCTCTGGAAGTAACCGTTGCTTCCGAGAAGCAGGGTACCAACCAGGCAGGCGAGAAGTTCTCTCTGTCTCAGTACATCAAGTACGACGTTGTGAAGTACACCGCAGAAGAGCCCTACGAGAATCGTGATGATGCTGTTGCGGCTGTACCCAATGCAGTTGCTCTGAAGACCGGTATCCCCGCTATTTCGAACGTTTCTCTTGAGCCTAAAACGGAAAACACTATCGACTCCGACGTGCTTGCTCTGGTAGTTTATATGCCTACCACCGTTGGCAACGTTGCAAACCACAACGGTGAGGACATCCCCACCATCAACCTCGGTATCACCCTGAACGCTACTCAGCTGGCATACGAGGAAGACTCCTTCGGCCCTGACTATGACGAGGATGCTGTTTACGGCACCTACATCGAGCTGAACGAGGGTGACGATCTGCTGGCGGCAATGGCTTCCGCAGAAGCAGGTCTGCCTCTGACCATCAAGCTCAACGGCGACGTTGAATGGCCCACCGACGGACACCACGATGAAAACGATATCACCCCTGCTTCCTCCATCGTGATCAACGGTAACGGCTACACCATTACCGCTACCGGCTCCGGCGTTACTCCTCTGGGCGATGACAAAGCACCCATGACCCTGAAGAACGTGAAGATCGTTGACAACTCTGTTTCTTACAATGAGGCTGCTTGGGAGCTCAGCTACCTTGAGATGGGTGGAAAGGTTCTCAACTGCATAGACGTTGACTTTGCTGATCCCATTCAGGTTGAAGCTGACAACTCAAGTTTTGTAGGTTGCTCCTTCACAGGTCATAACGATAAGAACAGCACTTCTACTACCCAGTACGGTGTTTGGGCTATCAGCGGTACTCAGAACTACAACGGTTATACCTTCACAGGTACCCGCGGTATAAAGGTATGCGATTCCAACACATCCAACAGCTATGCCGATGCT
>JAGBIB010000152.1 GCA_017935195.1 Clostridia bacterium | reverse complement strand
TCCTTGGTGATGCCGTCTCTCTCGCTCTGAGGCTTGTTGGTGATGAACGAGTTACCGCCCAGAGGAACGATGATGAATTTGTTTTCCATAGCAATTCTTCCTTTCAGAAAATCAGCGTGACGAGCTGTACACTCGCCCTATACGAAAACATTTTACCATAAATTGCAGTCGATTTCAATAGCTTTTTTGGAGGAAGAGCAAAACTTTTCAACCTTTTGAACCTTTCTGCCATCTTTTTTTGAAAATTCTTGAAAAAAAGCCTTCGCCGTGCTATAATAGCAGAAGAAGTGCCAAAAGAAAAGGAAAAAGCTATGATCTACGTAAAGACCCCGGGAAACGACCCCGCCCGCCATCTTGCCACCGAATATTATTTTGCCACCGAGCAGGTGTTAAAGGACACGGTGTTCGTCCTCTGGAGCACCTCGCCCACTTTGGTGGTGGGCAAGTTTCAAAACACGCTGGAGGAGATCAACGAGCAGTACGTGAAAGAACACGGTCTTCACGTGGTCAGACGTCTCTCGGGGGGCGGAACCATGTATATGGATGAGGGCGGCTGGCAGTTTGCCTTCATCAACAGCGGCGCATCAAGGCACATCGACTTTGCGCAGTACGTCACCCCCGTGATCACGGCGTTAAAGGGGATGGGGGCAAACGCCTATATGAGCGGACGAAACGATCTGCTCCTTGACGGCAAAAAGTTCTCGGGCAATTCCCAGTTCAAGGTGGGAAGCGGAGGGGGCAGGGAGGTCACCGTCCATCACGGAACGCTTCTATATAATACCGACCTTTCAAGAGTCGCCGCCGCCACCAACGTAGACCCCTACAAGATCACCTCCAAAAGCATCAAGAGCGTCAGAGAACGGGTGACCAATATCGCAGACCATCTTGAAAATCCCCCAAGCCACCAGCGCTTCGGAGAGCTGCTCGTTGCGGCGCTGATGCACCACAAGACGGTGGAATACCACCTGTCGGAAAGAGAAAACGCCCGTATCGAGGAGATCGCAGAAACGATCTTCCGCAACAAGGAACGGCTTTACGGCAAAAATCCGCCCTGCACCTTTAAAAACGTGGGACGCTTCGAGGGGGGCAAGGTGGAGGCGCACTTGAACGTAAAGGGAGGCGTGATCTCTTCCTGCCGCCTTGCAGGAGACTTTTTCGGCGGCGAGGTGGAGCTGATAGAGCAGGGGCTTGCGGGCTGTCCGTACACCCCCGAGGCGGTGCTTGCCTGCCTTGAAAGCCTGCCCGAGGGACTTGTCTACAAGGTCAGCACCCGACAGCTTGCAGAGCTGATCTGCGCGCAGGGTGGATAATATATAAATTTCGGAAGAAAAAAGAGGAAATCGCGGATATAAGGGTATAATGGATCGAAAAATGGAGAGTATGTTCATATGCCCCCACTGCAGGGGGACGCTATATAGAGAGGAAAAAAGACTGCTTTGCCATAGGGGACACAGCTTCGATCTGGCAAAGGCGGGCTATGCCAACCTGCTGGTGGGCAAGGGCGGCGGCGTGCACGGCGACAACAAGGAGATGATCCGCGCCCGCAAGGACTTCCTTGACGGCGGCTACTATCTGCCCCTGCGGGATGCCCTTGTGGAGGTGTTAAAGAGGGAAGCGCCCGAGAGCCTGCTTGACGCGGGGTGCGGTGAGTGCTTTTATACCGAGGGAATGGCAAGCGCCCTGCCGTCCTGCCGCATTGCGGGCGTGGATATTTCAAAGGACGCTCTTGCTTACGGTGCCAAACGGATGAAGGCAAGAGCGGAAACCGCCGTTGCCTCGGTCTACGATCTGCCCGTGGCAGAGGAAGCTTTTGATGCCCTCACCCTCTTTTTCTCGCCCTTTGCGGGGGAGGAATTCAAAAGGGTGCTAAAAAAGGACGGACTGTTTGTCATGGCGATCCCCGGCAAAAGGCATCTGTGGGAGCTGAAAAGCATCCTATACAAAGAACCCTACGAAAACAAGGTGGCGGATTTTGCCCTTGACGGCTTTTCTTTGCTTGAAGAGCGGCAGGTCGCCTTTGAGCGCACCCTTGAAGGCAAGAGCTTAAAGGATCTTTTTGCAATGACCCCCTACTTTTACCGCACCCCCAGAGAGGGCGTGGAGCGGGCAAGGGCAAAGGAGAGACTGACGGTGGGCTTTGAATTCCACCTGCTGACCTACCGCAAAAGGGAAGAGTGAAAAGGTAGTTAGAAAAACGAACGCTTTTTCTTTTTTGATGCAGAAGGAAGACCGTGCGGCACCGCTTTTTGTGCAAGCTTACAAAAGTGAAATTAGTATAAAAAATATTGATTTTTTGTGAAATTTCCTCTTGCAAAATTCATAAAGTTATGTTACAATAATGACAACAGTTGGGAGGCATCCCGACAAAATTTTAAGAGAGGTGTAATTATGAAAAAATTATGCGCAATTATGCTCGTAGTAGTTATGGCTCTGGGTATTCTGCCCTTTGCTGCATCTGCTGATGAGACTTGGTCTTGGGAGATCAAGGAAGGTGTTCTGACCGTGACTGGCGAAGGCGATGTGAACTGTGGCACTACCGTGGAATCTTGGCCTTGGCATGCACAGCGTGCTGATGTTACCAAGGTGGTTGTGACCGATGGTATTACCGGTATTCTTGGCGGTCGTGCGTTTCAGGACTGCAAGAATATGACCGAGATCGAGTTCGGTAAAGATTGTTCGAAGTTTGGTAGCGATGTGTTCTCTGGTTGTGGATCGCTGACTAAGGTTACCTATAATGCTACTGTAGTATCGATGGGTAACGGAAATGCGTACCAGTCCGGTGCAATCGCTGAGGTTTTTTTGACCAATCAGACAGCAGAGGAGTTCAAGGCAGTTGCCTCCAAGTCGGCTTACAACTTCAAGGATAATGGTGGTATTGCGACTGGTTTTGATACTGCCACCTACACTACTCGGACTGTGGAGATTGAGCTTGATTGGCCCCAGACCGTTACCATTACTCCTAAGTTCGGCGTGATCGAGAACTGGTCCGGCGACACTTACCTCATTTGGGAACTGACCGGTGCTACCAACGAGTCTCTCGATGCGATCCATGCAAAGATGAAGGATGATACCTATACTGTAAAGTATGTTATCACCGACGAGACCGATGACAAAACCTATACCATCACCAAGTACAACAAGGTTGGCGGCGATATCGGTGACTGGGCAGCATGGTACAGAATCGGTACCGGCTACTACGGAATCACTCTGGTAGCTGACCACGCTTACACTCTTGCAGTGACCATCTACGAGGGTGAAGAAGTAAGATACACCGGCGTTTCTGAAGAAGGCGCTTTCGTTTCTAATCAGAAGACCGAAGTTAAGGACGAAGAAGGCAACGTAACCGGTTACAAGGGATTTCTTGTAGACGGCGCAATCACTCCCGAAGAAGTTCCTTACACCTACGAAGAAGCTACTCCTGTAGTTCCTCCCGTAGATCCCGTGGATCCTCCTCAGGCAGGCGATGCAACCGTTATGATCGCAGTTCTGGCAGTTGTTGCTCTGTTCGGCGCAGCAGTTGTTACCAAGAAGGTTTTCGTTAAGTAATTCACTTCTTTGAACAAATCAAACGAATAACAAAAGCCCTCGGCGCAAGCCGAGGGCTTTTTCTTGTGCAAAGGGACGGACGGTAGAATTCAATGAAGATGAAGAGATATTTTCATTGATTTTTTTATAGCTTTGTGCTATACTACATATGAACATACTACGCATAAATAATTTAAGGAAGGAGATGGATGATGTATTACGAAATTAGGCATTTTGACACGCCCTTGTTGCGCTTCACTGCTACAGAGGACAGCAGCATTCCCGAGATCGGGATTCTGTGGCAAAATGAAGAAGCCGCGCATCTGTTTCCCTTGGATTTAGAGCGCACGGAGCAGGGGGTTGCGCGCTGGCTAAAGCAACGAACCATACCGAAAAACCGTGCTTATGTTCATAATTTTTTAAGCAAGTGCGGACTGAACGCCAACCGCCCGATGAACATTTTGCGTCTGTCAAAAGGGCTTTCGTTAAATGACTGCTACTGGGTTGTTACCGACGATTTTTCGGGTAGCTTTGATGACTATAATCTTTATGACAACCGCTTCAGCCGCATTCTTTCACTCCTTGCATTTACGGGTTACGGAAGTAGTGTGCGTACCTCTCTTGCCTCTTGCCCCGAGTTTACCACAAACGGAATGCTGCCCAAATGCTGGCGGCGGGTCGACGGTCAGGTCAAGCTCTATAAGGGCGGAACGACGGGTGCATCGAATACGGGTAATGAGCCCTATTCGGAATATTATGCCGCACAGATCGCAAAGGCGATGGGCATCAACGCCGTATCCTACGGTCTTTCTCGATGGAACGGAGTGCTTTGCTCCACCTGCCCCCTTTTTACAAGCAAGGACTATTCCTTTGTGTCGGTAGGACGGTTGGTGCGCAGCGGCGGGATGGGGGCTGTCCGCACCTATTACGAGGAGCTTGGCGAAGAATACGTGGAAGCGCTTTTGGATATGCTGGTTTTTGATGCGCTGATCTGCAATACAGACAGGCATTTCGGCAATTTTGGCTTCCTTGTGGATAACAAAACGGGCAAGATTGCGGCTCCTGCTCCGCTCTTTGACCACGGAAACGCCCTCTTTAATTTTGCAGGGCGGGATGATCTGACCTGCGACGAGGCGCTTTCTCAGTATGCGGAAACTCTGGTTCCCAGTGTTTACGGCGACTTTTTTGAAGGAGCGCGGGATGCTCTTGATGCGCGCAGAAGGGAAGCGCTTCATAGACTTTTGACCTTCCGCTTTACCCGCCATCCACGCTATAATTTGCCTCCAAAGCGGTTAAAGCTTCTTGAAAAACAGATACAGATGCGCGCTATGCGCTTGCTTGACGAAGAAAAATAAACAGAATATTTGTGCCGCCGATCAGGTGGCAGAATGGAGATTGCTATGGAATACATTTTAAAGGACTATCAGCCTGCCGCGCTTTTCCGCTATTTTGAGGAGATCTCTGCCATCCCCCGCGGCTCGGGCAATGAAAAGGGCATAGCCGATTATCTTTGCGTCTTTGCAGAAGAGCAGGGGCTTGCCTACTACAGAGACGACCTTCATAACGTTGCCATCTTCAAGGACGCCGCGGTCGGATTTGAGGATAAAGAGGCAGTGATGCTGCAGGGTCACACCGATATGGTGTGCGAAAAGAACGCCGACACCGTCCACGATTTTGAAAAGGACGGCATCAAGCTCATCGAAAAGGACGGCATTTTAACGGCAGACGGCACCACCCTTGGAGGGGATGATGGTGCGGCGGTGGCTATGATGATGGCAGTCCTTGCCGATAAGGAGCTGAAAGCTCCCCGCATCGAGTGTCTGTTCACCGTGCAGGAGGAAACGGGTCTGGGCGGAGCGGAGTATTTCGATTATTCAAAGCTCAGCGCCCGCCGCATCATCAATCTGGACACCGAAAAGGAGGGCGAAGCCATTGCCTCCTGTGCGGGCAGTATGAATCTGTCCTTCAAGATCGCTCCCGACTTCTTGCCCTTTAAGAATCAGAGCGTGAAGATTTCGGTCCTCGGTCTTGCGGGCGGTCATTCGGGCACCGACATTGACTCGGGCAGAAGAAATTCCATTATGCTCCTCGGTCAGCTTCTTGCCGCGCTTTACGAAAAGACCCCCTTCAATCTGGTCAGCCTTGAGGGCGGCAACAAGAGAAACGCCATCCCCCGCGAGGCAACCGCCGTTATTTCGGTGCTTGACCGTGAGCAGGCGCTTGCCGAGATCAAGGCGCTGTCCGTGTCCTTCTATCCTTTGCTTGTGAAGGAGGACAGGGGTCTGAAGATCCGCGCAGACAAGTGCGCAAAGCCCGAAAAGATGATGAGCTACGCCGACACCTCAAGGGTGCTGTCGCTTTTGACCTTGGTGCCAAACGGCGTTATTGCCATGAGCAACGGCAAAAAGGGGTTGGTGGAGTCCTCCTCCAACCTTGGCGTGGTACGTACTGCCGAAGAGGGGATGGAGTTCTCGGTCTACGCCCGTTCCTCGGTGGAAAGCGAGATGGATCGCATCTATCTTGCAATGAAGCGGATGGCAAAGCTTGTGGATATGGAGCTGATCTTCCTTGACCGTTGCCCCGGATGGGCGTTCAATCCCGATTCAGCACTGCAAAAGGACTTCGTGAGAGTCTATAAGGAAACCTTCCCCGAGGGTGGCGAGCCGGTGGTGGAGGCGATCCACGCAGGGCTTGAATGCGGTATCATCATCGAAAAGATGGGGGGCGGCGACGCACTGTCCATCGGGCCCAATATGAAGGACATCCACACCCCCAAGGAGTCGCTGGATCTTCGTTCCATGGAGCGCACCTACAAGCTGCTTTTGAACCTGCTTCAGGCGTAAATCCCCCCCGATCCTCTGCAGAAATACTCATAAATAAAGGAATCCTCCCATATACTGCAAAAGAACGAGAGCAGTATGCGGGAGGATTTTTTATGGCAGACCAATCGATCTATAAGGACATTGCAACAAGAACGGGGGGCGAGATCTACGTGGGGGTGGTGGGACCGGTGCGCACGGGCAAGTCCACCCTGATCAAGAAGTTTATGGAGCAGCTGGTGATCCCCAACATCAGGGGGGAATACGACCGCCTGCGGGCAAAGGATGAGCTGCCCCAATCGGCAGGGGGCAAGACGGTGATGACCACCGAGCCCAAGTTCATCCCCGACGAGGCGGTGCAGATCTCCATCGACGATGCCACGGGGATCAAGGTCAAGCTGGTGGACTGCGTGGGCTACGTGGTGCCCGAGGCGCTGGGGCAGTTGGAGGAGGGCAAGCCCCGTATGGTCAACACCCCTTGGCAAAAGGAGCCCATGCCCTTTGAGCAGGCGGCGGAGTTCGGCACCCGCAAGGTGATCACCGACCACGCCACCATCGGACTGCTGGTCACCTGCGACGGGTCGGTGTGCGACCTGCAAAGAGGGCAGTATATCGAGGCGGAGGAGCGGGTGGCAAGGGAGCTGACCGCACTTGGAAAGCCCTTTGCCATCGTTTTAAACTCTGCCCACCCCAACGCCGAGGAGACGGTTGCCCTTGCCCTCTCCCTTGAAGAAAAGTACGGTGCGCCCGTGGCGCTGGTCAACTGTCTGGAGCTGAATGCCGAGGATATCCGCCACATTTTGGGGCTGATCCTGCAGGAGTTTCCCATCAAGGAGGTGGAGATCTGTCTGCCCTCTTGGACGGCGGCGCTGGAAAGGGAGCATTGGCTGACACAGTCGCTGAAGGAAAGCATTCTGTCCTGCGCAGGGGAGGTTGAGCGGATGGGACAGGTGAAGGACGCTTTTGCCAAAATGGAGGAAAATGAAAACGTGTCGGGGATAGCACTCACCTTTGCCGACATGGGATGCGGCAGGGCGCGGGTGAAAACGGCGCTTCGTGAGGATCTTTACTACAAGGTCTTAAGCGAGCTGACGGGCTTTGCGCTGACGAGCGACGAGGAGCTGATCGCACTGGTGCGGCGTCTGGCAGAGCAGAGCCGTAAATATGAAAAGGTAGAAAAGGCTCTTGAGAGCGTGGAAAAAACCGGATACGGCATCGTGATGCCCGAAAGCGCCGATCTGCGCTTGGAGGAGCCCGAGATCGTCCGTCAGCCGGGCGGTTACGGCTTAAGACTGCGGGCAAGCGCTCCCTCCATCCATATGATCAAGGCAGACGTGGAAACCGAGGTCAACCCCATCGTGGGCAGCGAGCAGCAGTCGGAGGAGATGGCGGAAAGCCTGAAAAAACGGTTTGAAAAGGATCCCGAGGGCATCTGGCAGACCAATATGCTGGGCAAGACTCTTTTTGAGCTGACAAGTGAAGGGCTGGAGGCAAAGCTTGCCCATATGCCCGAGGAATCGCAGAAAAAGCTGTCGGAAACGCTGTCGCGGATCATCAACGAGGGAAGCAACGGGCTTTTATGCATTCTCGTATGACCTTTTTGGAGCTTTCGGCAAAGGAGGTGATCTGCACCTGCGACGGGGCAAGGCTGGGGTATATAAACGATCTGGAGCTTGAGGGGGGCAGGGTCTGCGCCTACCTTTTGCCCGACCGCCGACCCTTTTGCTTTTCAAGAAAGCCCCGCTACAGAGTGGAGACTCCTTGGGTGGAGCGCATTGGCGAGGATCTCATTCTCGTTTGCCGCTATCAGCGTCTTGAAAACGACAAAAGAGGCAAAAAAGATTGTTAACTTTTTGTAAATAGTGGCAGGCGGCTCTTGCAAAAGACGGAGAAATATAGTATAATAGTCGCCGAAATTCACACACGCGCGCATCTTTCGGTGCGGGGGAACGCCCCTCGTAAAAGAGCGCCGTGGTGGAAAAAACCGAAGGAGGACATGAAAAATGTCAGTAATTTCTATCAAGCAGCTGCTGGAAGCAGGCGTCCATTTCGGACATCACACCAGAAGATGGAACCCCAAGATGCAGGAGTACATCTTCACCGAGAGAAACGGTATCTATATCATCAACCTGCAGATCACCGTTAAGAAGTTTGATGAAGCGTATATGTTCATCCGCTCCATCGCAGAGCAGGGCGGCAACGTTCTGTTCGTTGGTACCAAGAAGCAGGCAGCCGAGGCCATCAAGGAAGAGGCTGAAAGATGCGGTCAGTACTACGTAAACGTACGTTGGCCCGGCGGTATGCTGACCAACTTCAAGACCATCAAGCGCTCCATCGCAAGACTCAACAGCCTTGAAAAGATGCAGGCAGACGGCACCTTCGATCTGCTGCCCAAGAAGGAAGTTGCAGCTCTGGTGAAGGAAATGAACAACCTGGAGAAGAGCTACGGCGGTATCAAGACCATGAGCACCCTGCCTTCCGCAGTGTTCATCGTAGACCCCAGAAAGGAAAGAAACGCTGTTCTTGAAGCAAAGAAGCTGGGTATCCCCGTTGTTGCAATCGTTGACACCAACTGCGATCCCGACGATGCAGACTATGTAATTCCCGGTAACGATGACGCAATCCGCGCCATCAAGCTG
>JAGBIB010000013.1 GCA_017935195.1 Clostridia bacterium | reverse complement strand
TCAACGGAAAAAGCCTTGAAAGCCTGACGCTGCCCTCGGGACACGATCTCACTTTAGAGATCGGCAAGGACGTGAACAAGATCAACCCTGCCGCCCTGCACGGCACGTCGCTGGCGGCGATCCACGTCCATCGGGACAACGCCACCTACGCCTCCCTTGGCGGTATTCTCTATTCCTCCGACTTTTCCACCCTGCTCGCCTGCCCTGCGGGTTTGAAAGCCGAAAAACTGTATTTCGGGGACAAAAACGCCGAAAGGGGCGATAAAAACGCTCCCGTCGGACAGCTCGCCCTGCAAGCAACGCATATTGCCGACGGCGCATTCAAGGGCTGCCATCAGATCGTGGACGTCTGCCTGCGGGAGGGCATCCTTTCGCTGGGCAAGGGCGCTTTTGAAGGCTGCACGGCGCTCCGCTCCCTCTCCCTCCCCCTTTCTTTGCAGACCGCGGGCAAGGATGCGCTGAGCGGTTGCGCCCACCTGGGATATCTTTACCATCCAAACGCCTCCTCCTTTAAAAAGCTTTCGCTCTCCCTTCCTTTGGGCTGTCAGGTCTACTATCCTCTGCCCGAAAGTGACCCTAGCCTTGACGAGACAGCGCTCATCGCCCTCTTTGAAAAGGCAGAAGAGCAGCTTGCCTGGTTTTCGTCCTTCCATATGATCCCCTGCGATTCCGCAGGAGCGGTCAAGGGCTACTATCCCGTGGCACTTGAAGGTGTAAGCACCATGGCAGAGCTGAAGGTGCGGCTGAAGGAATCCTTTGACGGCGCACTGGTGGACTCCATCCTTGCCTATGACGGACAAAGCGAAAGTCCCCGCTTCAAGGAAATCGACGGAAAGCTGTACGTCAAGCCCGTGGACATTTCAAAGGGCTACGACGACGGTGAAAGACAGTATTCCTTCATCAAAAATGCCGACGGTACCATCACCGTCAGAGTGCGCGTGACCGTTCCCGATACCGTTGCCCGCATTTGCTCGGACACCACCTATCTGCTTTGCTACACAGAGGAAGGCTATCGCTTCACCGAACGCTTCCCCCTGCCGGTGGAGTGCTGGTATCCCCTTTATCTGATCGAATCTTATTAAGACCTTTAAAGGCGTTTTATACCGTTTGGATCACATCTGCGAATTTATAAAAGGAGAGAACTGATATGAAAAAAACATTTCCCTATTTAAGCGCTTTGATGCCTTCCGCACTTCATCTCTTGCTTTCTGCAATTCTCGCCATTCCGCCTTACTTCAAGGAACGAGCATCGGACGGTGGGTTTATTGATCTTGACTTTGGCTATCCCTTCCATTTTCTCGTAGCGCTCTGGCTTCTTGCACCTCTTGTTTTGATCGGACTAACGGTTTTGCAAGTTTTGTTCCTCATACGCTTTAAAAACGGAAAAATTGAGAAAACGCCATTTATAGTGTCAGCGATACTTGCAGGTCTTCTTGGAATCGCCTGCCTTGCCTACTATTTGATCTTCGGATTTGGTGGCTTCTTTGAGATCTATTCGGGCTTTTTCAATCAACTGTTTCACTAAATAAAAAAATCGTTGCAAGCAATGCTTGCAACGATTTTTTATTTGCTTGAATTACTTCAGCTCTGCGAAGTACTTGATGGTTCTTACCATCTGGCTGGTGTAGGAGTTCTCGTTGTCGTACCAAGAAACAACCTGTACCTGGTAGGTCTCTTCGTCGATCTTTGCAACCATGGTCTGGGTAGCATCGAACAGAGAGCCGTAACGCATACCGATCACGTCGGAGGAAACCAGCTCTTCCTCGGTGTAGCCGAAGGACTCGGTAGCAGCAGCCTTCATAGCAGCGTTGATGCCGTCCTTGGTAACGTTCTGACCCTTAACCACTGCGATCAGGATGGTGGTAGAGCCGGTGCAGGTGGGAACTCTCTGAGCGGAGCCGATCAGCTTGCCGTTAAGCTCGGGGATAACCAGACCGATAGCCTTAGCAGCGCCGGTGGAGTTGGGAACGATGTTCTGTGCGCCTGCACGTGCACGGCGGAGGTCACCCTTTCTCTGGGGACCGTCAAGGATCATCTGGTCACCGGTGTAAGCGTGAACGGTGGTCATGATACCGCTCTGGATGGGAGCGTAATCGTTAAGAGCCTTAGCCATGGGAGCAAG
>JAGBIB010000151.1 GCA_017935195.1 Clostridia bacterium | reverse complement strand
GAGACCTGCAAAAAGCTCGGCATCGACGGCGTCATCTGCATTGGCGGTGACGGCACCTTCCGCGGTGCTACCGACCTTACCGCTCACGGCATTCCCTGCATCGGTATTCCCGCCACCATCGACAACGATATCGCATCCACCGACTACACCATCGGCTACGACACCGCAATGAACACGGCGCTGCAGATGGTGGACAACCTGCGTGACACCTGCGAATCCCACTTCCGTTGCAACGTGGTGGAGATCATGGGCAGACACTCGGGCTACATTGCCGTAAACGTGGGTCTTGCCACCGGTGCGGCACAGATCGTGGTGGGCGAGCTGCCCTTTGATGAGGAGAGAATGTACGAGGAGATCCTCATCGGTAAGAGCAGAAAGAAGAGACACTACATCATCATGGTTGCCGAGGGCGTGAAGGGCTACGCCGAGGAGTTGACCCAGAAGATCGAGGAGAGAACGGGCATCGAGACCCGATTTACCCGTCTTGGCCACGTGGTCAGAGGCGGCTCGCCCACTCTGCGTGACCGTGTTGCCGCATCCAGAATGGGTATTGCGGCGGTGGATTATCTGCTGGAGGGCAAATCCAATATGGTGGTCTGCATGCACGGCGAGAACATTTCCTCTATGGATATCGAGTATGCGCTGATGCTTGATAAGATGTACAAGAACAAGCTCAAGGATGGCGATCTGAATAAGTATAACGAGGAAGAGGTTGCCAAGATGAGAGCCTACTGCGACAAGAAGGCGGCGGCCTTCAAGAAGCTGTACAATCAGGCGTTGGATATCTCTCAGTAATTTTTTGCATTTGTTTTTCAGACGATCGAAAAAAACAGCGGGGCGGCACCAAACGATCGCCCCGCTCTTTGCAGTATAAAGGACGACGAGCAAGGCGGTAAGCGATGATATCGACGGTATATACGGCGGGTGTAGAGGGCGTCACCGGCTTTTCGGTGAGCGTGGAATGTGCGCTAAATGAGGTGCTTGACGAAAAAAGCGGTGGCTTTGACGTGGTGGGCCTTCCCGATAATGCGGTGAAGGAGGCCAAGGAACGGGTGAAGAATGCCATTCTCTCAGCGGGATGCATCTTTCCCGTTTGCGCAAGGATCACCGTGAATATGGCACCTGCCGATAAGAAAAAGGCGGGCTCGGGCTATGACCTTGCCCTTTTGATGGCGGTGCTTTCGGCAGACGGACAGATCAAGGAGGACGTTTCCGACTGTTGCTTTATCGGAGAGCTTTCCCTTTCGGCGAAGATCAGACCGGTCAGCGGTGTGCTTTCCATGGTCCTCTCTGCAAGACAGGCGGGCATCAAGAGGGTGTTCGTGGCAAAGGAGAACGCCCCCGAGGCATCGGTGGTGGAGGGCGTATCGGTATACGGTGCCGCAGACGTTGCCTCCTTGCTTGACCATATCAGGGGCAAGACCCTGCTTGAACGAAGCCTTTTTGACAAAAAGAGCTATCTTTCGGGAAGAGGAAGAGCTCGAGTGGATCTTTCGGACGTGAAGGGCCAGCAGAGTGCAAAGAGGGCGCTTGAGATCGCCGCGGCGGGCGGTCACAATCTGCTCTTCATCGGCCCTCCCGGCACGGGCAAGAGTATGCTGGCAGGATGTCTGCCCGGGTTGTTGCCCACGCTTTCCTTCGAGGAGGCGCTGGAGAGCACCACCATTCATTCCTGTGCGGGGGTATTGCCGCCCGAGCAGGCACTTCTTTCCTCAAGACCCTTCCGCTCCCCTCACCACACCATGTCCTCGGTGGCATTGGCAGGCGGTGGGGCGGTGCCAAGACCGGGTGAGGTGTCGCTGGCTCATAACGGTGTGCTTTTCCTTGACGAGCTGCCCGAGTTTCCAAAGCAGGTGACCGAAATTTTGCGTCAGCCTTTGGAGGACGGCAGGATCACCATCACCCGTGCCATGGGCAGATGCACCTTTCCCACCCGTTTTATGCTGGTTTGCGCCATGAATCCCTGCAAGTGCGGCTATTACGGTCACCCCACCAAGAAATGTACCTGCCGCAAGGACGAGATCGGCAAATATATGGCAAAGATCTCCGGCCCCCTGCTTGACCGCATTGACATTCAGGTGGAGGTTTCCTCCCTCACCTATGAGGAGCTTTCAAGCGCCGCTCCGGGCGAGCCCTCTGCGGTGGTGCAAAAAAGAGTTCAGAAGGCGCGGGATCTGGCAAGAGAGCGCTATGAGAAGGCGGGAAGCGCTTTTTTGAGTAATGCCGCCCTGACCCCTGCGGGGGTGCGCACCTTCTGTCAGCTTGATGAGGCGGGCGACGCCATTTTGCGTGCCGCTTATGAAAGCTTGGGACTTTCGGCAAGAGGACACGACCGTATTTTGAGGGTGGCAAGAACCATTGCCGACCTGGAGGGCAGTGAGCAGATCGGAGCGCCTCACGTTGCCGAGGCGATACAGCTGCGCTCGCTGGATCGAAAGTATTTTTAAGGCTGCTTTAACGAATATGCCGAATAGGACTGTTTTTGGGATTTTTTTCGGGTATATGGGCGAAAAAAGTCGGCAAAAACGGCAAGATGGGCATTCATAAAAAATACATAATCCGTTCACCGAAAAGCCATGAATTTGGAATTGTTCTGTGGATAACTCTGTGAAGATTGTTGATAACTTTGAAAAAACGGCCAAAAATCCGGATTTTACGGGCATTGAGGCTGTGGATAACTTTTTTGCCCCTTTGTGGAAAACTGCGAAAAGAAGCGCATTTTGCAAAAAAGGGGAGAAGAATGAAAGGAATGGAAAAATGAAAAGAATTTTAACGGTACTGTTGGCGGTGGCGATGCTGTTCTCATTTGCCGCTTGCATCAATGAGAGCACGACCGATGAGCCCTCGCCCGCACCCTCTTCCCCCTCGGCTTCGGAGGGAAGTGCGGCAAGCAAGGAGAGCGGCAAGACCGACTCTGTTTTGGATCAGCCCGAGGATGCCGTTTACGGCAAAACAGTGCTGACAGTGGACGGCTATGAGATCAGCTACGGCATTTATCGCTACTATTACCATCTGGTGGCGGCAAGCATGATGGGAAGCAACAAGAATTATTTCACAGAGCATCCCGAGGAGCTGGAAAAGCTGCGGGAGGAGACGCTGGAGCAGTGCAAGGTCGTGGCGGCTTATTTCAACATGGGCAAGGATGCGGAGGCAAAGCTGCCCACCGACGAGGCGCTGGATACCGAATTCAAGGAGTACATTGCCGAATATGAGCCCATGTATCCTCTTTATTACGGTGTGACCATGGCCGAATATCTGAAGGGCAATCATCTGTCGCTGTCGGCATACAAGGTCATCTTCACCCTAAACAACTATTTAAGTGAGGCCATCTACAACTATCTGGGTAAGGAGGGCAACGAGCTGGTGGACCTTTCCGATGCGGCACTGGAAGAGGCTTTGAAGGACTATCGTTGCGTGAAGCACATTTTGGTGGGACACGAGGACGGTCTGGAGGATGCCGAGGCGCTGGCGCTGGCCACCGACCTTGCAAAGCAGCTTCGGGAAGGCGGGGACATCGATGCCCTGATGAAGGAATACAGCAACGACTATCAGGAAAACGGACAAAACGCCTACACCTTTACCTACGGCGAGATGGTGAAAGAGTTTGAGGAGGCGGCCTTCAATATGGAGGTGGGCGAGGTCACCGATCCTGTCAAGTCTACCTATGGCTACCATGTGATCGTTCGTCTGGAGATCGACAAGGAAGCCTTCAAAAAGGCTGAATTCCCCGATATTGCCATCAACAAGGCCTTTTTTGACTTCGCCAAGGCACAGAACGTGACCGAGACGGCGGATTTTGCACAGCTTTGCACCCATGAAAAGCTGATGGCAGATTAAGCAAAAGAAAAAAGAGACGTCCCGAGCTTTTTAAAGGGACGTCTCTTTTGCTTTTTCTATTGATTTTTGCTTGTCGAAGGGGTATAATAGAGCAGCGATGAGTCGTTACTCCTTTGTTTTCTTTCTTTTAAATACAAGTTGAGCGATCACGATGCCGCAAAAGGCAAGGGCGCAGCCGAGGATCTGGTTGAAGGACAGGGCAAAGCGGTTGCCGAAGATGCCCGTGAAGGCACAAAACCATTCGGAAAGCAGAGCGATCACCGATTCGGTGCTCATCAGCACCGAGGCAAGAGCAGGGGGCGTGCGTTGCTGCCCCGAAATTTGCAGGGTGTAGGCAACGGCGGAGGAGAAGATGCCGGCATAGAGGATGGGGAACCAGGCGCCTGTTACCGTTTGCACCGAGGGTGCCTCAAAGATCAGCGACACGATCAGCGAAAGGATGCCCGCCACCAAAAATTGCAGGAAGGACAGGGCGATGGGATCGACGCTTTCGTAGCGGTCGATGATCATGATGTGCAGGGCGTAGGCAAAGGCACAGCAAAGGATGAGCGCCTGCCCGAGACCGAAGCCGCTTTGCTCCTGCCCTCTGATGCAGAGAAAATAGAGTCCCACGGCGGTGATCACCGCACCGACAAGAACGTTGAAGGTCACCTTTTTTCTGTAAAAAAGGAAGCCCAGCAGGGGAACGATGAACATATAAACGGCGGTTAAGAAGCCTGCGTCGCCCGCACTTGCTCCAAGATGGATGCCGTATTGTTGAAAGGCGGAGGCAACGGTGAGGGCGATGCCGCAAAAAAGACCGCCCAAAAGGGTCTTTTTGTCAAAAAGACGGCGCCACTCTGCGGAAAAGGAGCGCTTTGCTTTTTTGGCGGTGAACAGCCCGCGAAGGAAGATCACCAAAAGCAGGGCAAACGCCCCCACGAAGGAACGGGCGCAAAGGTAGGTAAAGGGAAGGATCCTTTCTGCCGCACTGCTTTGGGCAACGAAGGTGGATCCCCAGAAAAAGGTCGCCAAAAGGAGCATCAGGCTTCCCGTCAGCGTTTTTTTAAAGGATTGGTTCATAGGTCGCTTCCTGTATACGAATATACATTATATAATAAAATAGGAACGAATATGGCGCTCCGATCTGCTTTTTGAAGGAGTGCGCCGATTCATTATACAAGACAGGAGCGGTTCTGTCAAGAGAGTTTTATGGAAAGTAGGAGAGGAAAAAGAATGAGAAAAGAGTATTTGTCCTGTGTACATACCCACACCGAGTTTTGCGACGGCAAAAGCACCATGGAGCAGATGTTGCTTGCCGCCCTTGAAATGCACTATGAAAGCCTTGGCTTTTCTCCCCATTCTCCCCTGCCTTACGAAAACGATTGGGCGATGAAAAAAGAGGATCTGCCCGCCTATTTTGCAGAGCTTGCCCGATTGAAGCGCCTTTACGGCCGGCGCATCGACCTGCTTTGCGGCATCGAGTGGGACGAGGAAACGCCCGATCTGCCCGAGGGCCTTGACTACGTGATCGGGTCGGTGCATTCCTTTAGAAAGGGGGACATCCACTTTTCGGTGGACTACTCAAAGGATCTGCTTGCCCACGTGGTGAAGGAGGGGTACGATGGGGACTTTCTTGCACTTTGTGCCGACTATTTCGAGCTGCTTGTTGCCCACGGGGCAAAAAAGCAGGTGGATATTCTGGGGCATTTCGATCTGTTCTTCAAATATAATAAGGACGGCTGCTTTCTTGACGAAAATGATCCGCGCTACCTGTCCCTTGCCTGCAAAGCTGCCGACGAGCTGATCCTTGCCCGTCCCGATCTGTATTTCGAGATCAATGTGGGGGGAATGCCCAGAGCGGGCAGACCCTATCCCTATCCCGCTCCCCCGGTGCTTGCCCATTTGTCAAAAAGAGGGGCACGCTTTGTTTTGACAGGGGACTGTCACAGCGATCGACAGCTTCGGATGGGGTATGCGGTTCTCGAAAGCCTGCCGCAGGAGGTTATAAAAAGATTGTTTTTGCTGAGAAAAGAGGGTTTTGCTCCTTTTTACTGAGATGCTCAGGAAAAAGATGCTTTTCCATAAAAAGGGTGTAAAGGAAGATGGTTCATAGCTTTGTCATAAAATTTGTACGACTTGTACACATTATCCCTTAAATTTCGTGGAAATGCGGTATTGACAATCAAGGAAAAATGGAGTATAATAATCATGCAGTAATAAATTTTAAATGGAGGTTTTTTCACATGAAAACATTCTGCAGAATTCTTTCCGCTCTGCTGGTTGCGCTCATGCTGGTAACTGCGTTCGCAGCTTGCTCTAATGATAGCAGCAAGACTACCGACGACGAGACCGGCAAGCCCACTCAGGGTGGAGAGGACACTACCCCCTCTGGCTCCGTATCCGGTGAGACCAGCGAAGATGAAGCTGAGAAGGTCGTAAAGCCCGTTATCAACGAGACTTTCGGCGGACAGAAGATCAAGTTCGCTGTCAACGGTGAAGGATTGCAGTCCCGTTCCATCGACCTGGGCGAAGAAGATGACCCCAACTATGAGGTTAACGCACAGGTTACCAAGAGAAATGCACAGGTTGAAGAAGAACTGAAGGTTGACATTGAGCTTTCTTATGTCGGCGCAATGCAGGAGTACTTCAGCGTGCTGCAGCCCATTCTCGCTTCCGAGATCTACACCTACGACGTTCTGGGTCTGTACCAGTACTTCGACCTGGGTCTGGCTCTGGGCGATACCGTTGGTTCCTTCTACAACCTTCTGGATATGCCCGAAGGCGTAACCAACTACCTGAACCTGAATGCTCCCTACTGGAGCCGTTCTCTGCTGGACTCTCTGTCCTACAAGGACGTTGCGTTCTTCGTAACCGGTGACCTCTGCCAGTCCTACATCGGCACCATGTTCGTTTCTTATGTAAACGCAACTATGTGGGAAGAGTTCGCTCCCAAGATCAAGGCTGCTCAGCACTCCGGCGGTTACACCGATATCTATGATATCGTTAACAACGGTTACTGGACTCTGGATCTGTGGATGGAACTGGCTCAGATGGCATATCTGGACGACGGTGACAACACTCCCGACTATGAGGACCAGGCAGGCTTCATGACCTATGACCAGCAGCTGAACAACATCATGGTTGACATGCTGCTCGCAGGTAGTAACATCCGTTACTCCACTCTGGATGGCGAGGGTACTCCTCAGGTAGCTATCTACAACGACAAGAACAACGCTTTCTACAACAAGCTGTATCAGCTGCTGTGCGAGTCCAGAACCGTTACCATTCCCTGGATCGGTGGTTCTGACGGCGAAGAAGGCACCTACATTCTGGATATCTTTGCAGCAGGCAAGGTTATGCTGAACGTGAACACTCTGGCAGGCGCTGAGGAATATCTGTCCAACATGGAATCTGACTTCTATGTAATGCCTCTGCCCATGTTCGATCACGAGCAGTTTAATCCCGATAGCCCCTCCAAGGGTTATACCACTCAGCTGGGTGACTCCGTATCTCAGTACGCTATCTGCACCGCTATCGGTGAAGAGAAGGTTCCTGCTGTTACTGCAACTCTGGAACTGATGGCATACTACTCCAAGATTTGGGTTACTCCCGCATACTACGAGACCGCTCTGAAGGAGCGCTACACTCGTGACCCCAGAAACCCTGAGATGATCGATATGATCAAGGAAGGTATCTACACTGACTTCGTTCTGATCTGGTCCAGCTCTCTGGATAACATCACTTGGCAGTGGAGACAGCACTTCACCGAAAAGGGTAAGATCGACAACAACCTCAGAAGCTGGAACAGAAACGTTACCGGTAAGCTGAAGAACGGTCTGCTTGAGCAGATCGAGACCGCATTCTGGGTAGAGAAATAATCTCTATTTGAAGCGAGTTGTTTCGATAACGCTTTAAAAATTCTGCCGTTGCGCTTTGGCGCAACGGCAGTTTTTTATGCTTTTTTGTAATATACAAAAGGAGCACGAACGACCCGTTCGTGCTCCTGAGCGTGTTGATAAACCCCTCTTTAAAAGAAAAACGGCTTCAAAACCACCCATTCTTCCAAAGTTTTTGAGGATTTTTAGGGGACTTTTTTCAAAAAGTCTCCTAAATGGGGTTTGGGGCAAAGCCCCAAATGGCTTTTTCGGCAGACTGAGGAGCACGAACGACCCGTTCGTGCTCCTTTTGTGTTATTTTTTGGAAAAACTTTTACTTTTTGACCTTGGTGTATGTTACGCCGCCGATCTTAACGTAGCCATCGCCCTGTTCAAAGGACAACTCGCCTCTCAAGGTCTCAAGATACTCCTCTGCATCCTTGTGCTCTGCACCGTCCTTGTTCGAGAAATTGAAGGTGATCTTATCATCCTCAATGGTGTAGGTTCCCTCAACGGTTACGACGGCAAGATCTGAAACCAGATATTTTACGGTTACGTTGTCTCCGTCAAACTTCACCGTCTTGCGGATCAGTCCGAGTGAGCCGACCTTTGATTCGTACTCACCGTTCAAGCCGCCTCCGCAGGAAGCCAGACACAGACAAAGCACGATCCCAACCAAGACTGCTGCCAAAATGCGAATGGATTTTTTCATGTTTGTTTACCTCCGGAATGATCATTTGATTGCACATATGGTAGCACACAGACACATTTTTGTCAAGCGATTTTCATGCTTTTTCTCCAAATAAGATCCGAATCGAGCGGCGTTCCATTATCAAGGTATGAGAAAAATGCTAAATCAAAATTTTCCATCGGGATTACACCATCTAAAGCCAAGCCGTAGTAATAATCGAGATAGTACATGCTTCCCCATAATTTAATGTCAAAATCACCGGGATCTCCAATGTTGAGAGACAAACGGTACATAGTGGACAACACTTCTTCTTTACTCATCCGATTTGAGTAATAGGCATTTTTGAAGAACAATCTTAATTTATCGTGTGAAACCGCCTTGTCAAAATTCTGTTCGGCGCAGTAGTTATGTAATAAGGAAATTGTTTTGTTTACATCCGAGCCGCACAGAGAAAGTTCTAATACGATATCACTCAATGGAGATTCTTTTTCTAAATAATAATTCAGCCACTCATCGTAGCCGTCAGAAAAGCCAAACATGAGCAAATTTTTATAATAAAAAGCATCTTCACGTTTCAATACCGTCACCTCCCGTCTTTGGCTTATTATACTACGCTTTCTCTAATAAATCAAGGCGTAGCCTTGTATATCATCCGCAACTTGTTGCGGTATATCATCAAAACGAAGGTTTGTATATCATCAATCCGCAGGAGGATACATGCTGGCGCATGATGAGATACAAGGACGGCAAGCCGCCCTTGATGATATACGCCGCACTCCGTGCGCCAATGATATGCCAAGCCTGCGGCTTGGATAAACAAAAAAAGAACTTTTGGTAGACAAAAGTTCCTTTTTTGTTGTCTATGGGCTACAAAAAAGATAATTTCGGCGTTTTTGCGTATGAATTTGAACTCTTAGATAACCGTTCGTTTTTAGTGAAATCGTTCGCTTACGCTCACGGTGAAATAATTCACTTCGTGAATTGTGAAATATCTCACTTCGTTCGATGTGAAATAAAATTTGCCCACATTCGCGCAAGCGAATATTTCACATTTGCGAAGCAAATATTTCACAGCGAAGCTATTTCACTTGCCCGAAGGGCAAATTTCGTTGAAAAAGACCTTGTCATTTGACAAGGTCTTTTTCTGTCTATGGGCTACAAAAAAGATACTTTCGGCAGTTTTACGTATGAATTCGAACCCTAGTAAATGATAATGCTTTTCGACTAAAGGGAGAAAAGCTTCATCAGCACTTCTTC